>VEQI01000114.1 GCA_018883305.1 Limnohabitans sp.
GCGTCATCCCGAGCAGTTTGGCCGTGGTGCCATCGAGGGAGTGGCCGGACCGGAGTCGGCCAACAATGCGGCCGTGGCAGGCAGCATGATTCCGTTGATGTCGCTGGGCATTCCCAGCAACCCCATCACGGCCTTGTTGCTGGGGGCGCTGATCATTCAAGGTATTCAACCGGGTCCCATGTTCATCCAACAACATCCCGACCTGTTCTGGGGCGTGATGGCCGCCATGTATGTGGGCAACGTGATGCTGCTGATCTTGAACCTGCCCTTGATTGGCTTGTGGGTGCAGTTGTTGCGCGTACCTTATCGTTATCTGTTTCCGCTGATTGTGTTGCTGTCAGTGATTGGCACCTACTCGGCCAACAAGAACGTGTTTGATTTGTGGGTGATGCTCGGTTTTGGCGTGCTGGGCTATGTGCTGCGCAAACTGGCGTATGACTTTGCCCCCTTTGTGCTGGCGTTTGTGCTGGCACCGTTGCTGGAACAATCGTTGAGACAGTCCTTGGTGATGTCGGCCGAAGGGAGCAAAATCTTTTTGCAACGTCCGCTGTCACTGACTTTGCTGATGATCAGTGGCGCATTGATGGCGTGGATGGTTTTCAAACAACTCACTCAAAGGAGACACACATGAAACGCAGCTTTTTGAAGACATGGGCGGCAGCGGCCTTGGCCGCAGGCTTTATGAGCTGGGGGCATGCCCAGGTAGACCCAGCCGTGGCAGCGCTCAAGCCCAAGGACTTTCCCACGCAGCCCATTGAATACACCGTGGTCTACCCGGCAGGCGGTGGCATGGATGTCACCGCACGCTTGCTGGCCAAACACGCGGAGAAGGCCAGTGGTGAAAAAATTCTGGTGAACAACCGCACCGGTGGTGCCGGCATGGTGGGCCATGCCTGGCTGGCCACGCAGGCCAAGCCCGATGGCTACGCCGTGGGCGTGCTGGCCAATCTGGTCTGGGGTGATGCCATGTTGCGCGCCCAAGGCAAGTGGCAACTCTCGGATCTGGAAGCGATTGGCTACCTCAACAGTGACCCGCTGATCTGGATCACCCAAAGTGATGGTCCGCTCAAGGGCAAGAGCCTCAAGGAAATCATTCAACTGGCCAAGGACAAGCCCAGCACCATCCGTGTGGCCATTGTGCCCGGTAGCATGTGGGAATACCTGGTGGAACAGATCGAGTCCGCGTACGGCGCCAAATTTCTGCGCGTGCCCTTCCAGGGCGGTGGCCCGGGCGTGAATGCCATGCTGGGCGGCAATGTGGACATCGCTCAGGCTTTCTACGCTGAATTCCGTGGGCAACTGGAGGCGGGCAAAGTAACGCCGGTGGCCGTGGCTGCGGGCGAGCGTGTGCCCCACATCAAGGACGTGCCCACCTTCAATGAAACGCTGGGCTCCTCCGAACTGGTCTGGAACGTGATCCGATTTGCCGTGGTGCCTAAGGGTGTGCCTGCAGATCGCAAGGCCTACCTGGGTGCCATGGTGCGCGCTGCCATGAAAGATCCCGAGCTGCTGGCGGAGTACCGCAAGGCGGGCGTGTTCTTTGATCCGAAATTGATGAACTCCAACCGGATTGCCGAGGACTTGAACCAGTACGCCGATCGCGAGTTGGCGTTCTACAAGAAGACCGGTCGCGTGAAGTAACCACGCCGGCTTTGCCACTTTCAACGAGGTGCATGCCCAGGGGGATGCACCTCGTTGTCGTTTCAAGTGGTCGCGTGGTCAGACGATGGCTGGTAGAACGGCGCATCACCCAGCACGGTGACGCGGAATCCGCTGCGCGTGTGTGGCCAGTAGTCCCACATGGCCCGATGCTGCACGCAGCGGTTGTCCCAGAAGGCCACGGAATGAGGCTCCCAGCGGAACCGGCATTGAAACAGCGGGTTTTCCATGTGGGTGAAGAGCAGTCGAAGCATGGCTTCGCTTTCGTCCGCAGGAATACCCAAGATCCGGGTCGTGAAGCCGCGATTGACATACAAGGCCTGACGCCCCGTCACCGGATGCGTGCGCACCACGGGGTGCACGGAGCGCGGGTACAAGGATTTGTCTTGCACGCCCAGATTGGCATAGGTGCCCCGGTAGACGTGTTCACCGTCATGCACAGCGGTCAAGCCGCTCAGATACTGCTTCATCCGGTCCGAGAGCGCGTCATAGGCCGCATACATGCTGGCAAACAGCGTGTCACCGCCTGAAGGTGGGCAGGTGTGGATGTACAGAATGCTGCCCATGGGGGGCTCGGCGTCACAGCTCACATCGGAGTGCCACATCTCACCGTTGGCGCGGGGGGAGTGTTCATCGGCCTGGATGATCATTAAGTCCGGCAGTCCTGGTGCGTGAGGTGCGGCCGGGTGGCGATGCAACTGGCCAAAACGCTGGCCGAAGGCCAGGTGTTGCTCCGGCGTGGGGTGCTGATCGCGAAAAAAGATGACCTGGTGCTCGGCCAGCGCGCGGCTGACTTCCTCAAACTGCAGCGCAGACAACTCGCGGCTGAGGTCGATGCCTTCGATCTCCGCGCCCAGCACGGGGGTGAGGCGCTTCACACTCAGGGTTTGGTAGGGGGTTGCAGAGGGCTGACCGGTTTTGATGCGTGGGCCTTGCAGGTGGGCGGGGGCGGGATGGTTCATGCGTGTCTTTCTGTCGTCTCGGGCATGTGTCTTGGTCAGTCCAGGCGGATCTGGGCGCGGCGGATGATGCGGCCCCAGCGCTCAATCTCGGCACGGGTGAAGGCTGCAAACTCCTCCGGGCTGGCCGAGTTGACCGGTGGGCCACCCAGGGTTTCAAAGCGAGTGCGGATTTGCGGATCCTGGCAAGCCGTGACGATGTCTTGATGCAGCTTGAGCACGATCTCGCGCGGGGTGCCCTTGGGCGCATAAAAGCCGGTCCAGGTCCAGATCTGAAAATCCGGCATGCCGGCTTCACCGGTGGTGGGCACCTTGGGCAAGGCCCCTTCGCGTTGCAGGGTGGTGACAGCCAGGCCGCGCATCTTGCCGCCATCAATTTGCAAACGGCCATTGGTGGTGTCAATCACCATAAAGGTCAGCAGCCCGGACAGCAGGTCTGGAAACGCCTGCGGATTGCTTTTGTAGGCGATGTGCACTGCTTGCACGCCGGCCAGTTGCTTGTACATCTCGCCCGCCACGCGCGCTGGCAGCGAGCCCGCGCCGAAGTTGTGTCGGCCAGGTTCTGCTTTCAGCAATGCGGTGAGATCAGCCAGTGTCTTGATGGGTGAATCCGCGCGCACCAGCACCACAAACGGTAACCGGCCGAATTGCGACACCGGCTCGAAATCATCCAGCGGATGATAGGGCAGTTTGTCGTAAATGGAGGGGTTGACGGCGTGGGTCATCGCCGAGGTGAGCAAGATCGTGTATCCATCGGGTTTGGCGCGTGCCACGAACTCAGCAGCAGGCAAGCCGTTGCCGCCCCCCCGGTTGTCAATCACCACCGGTTGACCCCACAACTGGGACAGGCGCGAGCCGATCACGCGACCGGTGATGTCGGTGGCCGCGCCGGCCGGAAACGGAATGACCAGGCTGACCCGGTTGCTGGGCCAGACGGACGATTGCGCCCACGCTTGGGGGGCACCCATGGACAGACTGCCCAAAACAGAGATGGAGAACGCTCTTCTATCCATGCATGACCTTCAGGGAAGTGGCTGACAGGTTGGTGAGCGGTCATCCTATCAAGTTGACGTCGGTCGGTAAAGGCTGGTCGGCAGACGAAAAAAAACCTGGCGGAGTGACTCGCCAGGTTGGGGCCCTCAGGCCGGATCACACACGGGCGCCAGGAGCAGCGCCAGGGTGTCCGTCAGTGTTCAGTGCGCCTCGGCTTGTTTGGCCGCTTCGATGGCGTCGCGGCTGTCAGCGCTGGCACCATTGAAGAACAGGTTGAGCAGCACGGCACTGATGGACGCCAGCAGAATGCCGGACTCGATCAGCGGGTGCAGGCCATGCGGCATCCATTGCTTGAAGTTGGGCGCGATGAGCGGAATCATGCCGATGCCGATGGAGATGGCCACCACCAGCGCATTGAAGCGGTTGTGCTTGAAGTCCACGCCACCCAGGATGCGAATGCCCGTGGCTGCCACCATGCCGAACATCACCAGACCCGCACCACCCAGCACCACGGTGGGCAAGGACTCGACGAGTGCGGCCATCTTGGGAATGAGACCCAGGGCAATCAGGATGAGACCACCAGCCACGCACACAAACCGGCTCTTGACGCCGGTGACGGCCACCAGGCCCACGTTCTGCGAGAAGCTGGTGTAGGGGAAGGTGTTGAAGATGCCGCCGATCAGGGTGCCCAGGCCATCGGTGCGAAGTCCGCGTGCCAGCGCGGCTTGATCGACCTTGCGGTCGGTCATCTCGCCCAAGGCCAGGAACATGCCGGTGGACTCGATCATCACGACGATCATCACCAGCGTCATGGTGAGGATCAGCATGGGCTCAAAGACAGGCATGCCGAAGTGAAACGGTGTCACCACGTCCAACCAGGCGGCCTTGCTGACTTTGTCAAAGTTCATCAGTCCCATGGCTGTGGCGACGACGCCGCCAATCACGATGCCCAGTAACACCGAGATGTTGGCCAAGAAGCCTTTGGCAAAACGCGAGATCAACAAAATGGAGGCCAGCACCAGAGCCGCAATCCCCACGCCTGTGAGGTCGGCGTACTTGGGGTTGGGCATCTTGGGCAGCAAGGCCAGGTCTTTCGGTACCGGGGGCAAGGCCGAGCCAGGCGCGCTGGCCGCAGCGGCCGCCGCATCCAGCCATTGCTTGTGTTCTGGTGTGACCACAGACGGGGCAGTGGGGCCGAAGGGGTTGCCGAAGATCCAGTTGATGCCAATGCGCATCAGGCTGATGCCGATGACGGCGATGATGGTGCCCGTGACCACTGGCGGGAAAAAGCGCAGCATCCGGCTGACCAGTGGTGCGATCAGGATGGAGATGAGGCCGGCACCAATGATGGCCCCGAAGATCAATTGCGCCCCTGCCGTGCCTGAATTGGCATTGGCCATGGCCACCATGGGCGCCACGGCGGCGAAGGTCACCCCCATCATCACCGGCAGACGGATACCGAACCACTGCGTGGCGCCCAGCGACTGGATGAGAGTCACCAGGCCGCAGCAGAACAGGTCAGCAGAGATCAGGAAGGCCACATCTTCAGGGCTAAGTTTGAGTGCACGTCCCACGATCAGCGGCACGGCCACCGCACCGGCATACATCACCAGCACGTGTTGCAGTCCCAGGGCGGCCAGCTTGCCCGAAGGCAGCCGCTCATCAACGGGATGGGTGGTTGAACTCATGGAGGCGACTCCTTGGCTAAACGGTTGCAGGAATTTCAGGCCACAGGGGGTCTGGTATTTTGTGTGCCGAACTGTATACAAAAAATATGGCGAACGGGCCTGGGAATAACCCTCAAAGAGGGGGCGGTCGGTCAGGCGCGGTGGCTCAAGTCAGCAAGTCCAGCAAAGTCCTGGCAATCACCTTGGTGGCGCGACGCACATCTTCCAGTTGCACGCGCTCATCGGCGCGCTTGGCGTGGCTTTCCAGCACGGTGCGGGGGCCAGCGCCATAAATGACGCCGGGAATGCCGCGCTCCACATACAGACGCACATCGGTGTAGAGCGGGGTGCCCACCGCCGGGATGGGTTCGCCAAACAGTTGGCTGCCGTGTTTCTGAATGGCGTCCACCAGGGGTTGGTTGCCGGCCAAAGGCACCATGGCATGAGCCAGCAGCAGACGGCGAATGTCCACCTGCAGTTGCTTGCCACCGCGTGGCGGGTTGAAGGTCTTAGCGGCGTCTTCAATGGTTTTGCGAATGCTGGCTTCCACCTCGGCAGGGTTCTCCTCGGGGATCATTCGACGATCCAGCTTGAACACCACTTTGCCTGGCATGACATTGGTGTTAGTGCCGCCGTTGATTTGGCCCACATTCAGATAGGGGTGAGTGATGCCTTCGACCTTGGAGGTGACCTGCTTGTAGTCGGCGTTGAGTGCATGCAGTGCGTTCAGGATGTGCACTGCGCCTTGCAAGGCATCGGTGCCGGTGTCGGGGACGGCCGCGTGTGCCATCTCGCCATGCACCGTGACTTCCATTTGCAAACAACCATTGTGAGCGGTGACCACTTGATAGGAGAAGCCTGCGGCAATCATCAGGTCCGGCTGGGTGAGACCCTTGGCCAGCAGCCAGCCCGGGCCCATCTCGCCGCCAAATTCCTCGTCGTAGGTGAAGTGCAACTCCACGCCACCCTTGAGTGGCAGGCCAAGTGACTCCAGCGCACGCGTGGCGAAAGTGAAGGTGGAGAAGTCACTCTTGCTGACGGCGGTGGCGCGTCCATACATCGCGCCATCTTGAATTTCACCGCCATAGGGGTCATGCGTCCAGCCCTCGCCTGGTGGCACCACGTCCCCGTGTGCATTGAGGGCAATTGTCTTGCCCGCACCATAGGGGCGGCGCACGATCAGGTTGGTGATGGATTGCAAGCCATAGGCTTTCACCTCCGGATCGGGGACGGCGTGCTTCTCGGCTTGATACCCAAAGGCCTTGAGCAGTTCGGCCGTGCGCTCGGCGTGCGGGGCATTGTTGCCCGGCGGGGTGTCGGTGGGAACTTGCACCAGTGCTTGCAGGAATTTCACCTGCTCGTCAAAGTGCGCATCGATCCAGGCATCGAGCTGTGCGTAGTGGGCGGAGGTGGCGCTCATGCGGTTTCCAGGGCAAGTTGATTCAGAACATGGGTGAAGGCATCCACGGCAAGCTGCATGTCGTCGCTGGTGGTGCTCTCCAGCGGGTTGTGGCTGATGCCCGCGTTTTCGCCGCGCACGAACAGCATGGCTTGGGGCATGATTTCGTGCAATTTCATGGCGTCATGGCCAGCGCCGCTGGGGAGTTTGAAGAGCGGTACGCCCAAGTGGGACACGGCGCGTTCCCAGCGGGCTTGCCATTCAGGGGCACTGGGGGCGGCCGCCGCGCGCAGGGTTTCCTCGGCGGTGTAGCGCACGCCGCGTCGCTCGCAAATGGCAGACAGTTCGGCCAGTACATCGCGCACCACGGCATCACGCTGGTCGTCGGTGGGTGCGCGCATGTCCAGCGTGAACAGGCAAGCGCCCGGCACCACGTTGATGGAGCCGTTGGGCACGTTCAATTGCCCAATGGTGGCGACAGAGTCACCGTCACGCGCAGCACGTTGTTCCACGAACAGGGCCAATTCGGCCAGGGCACAGGCCGCATCGCGGCGGCGGTTCATCGGTGTGGTGCCGGCATGGCTGGCCGTGCCGACGATCTCGCACTGGTAACGCACACTGCCGTTGATGCTGGTGACGATGCCCAGGGGCAGATGACTCTCGTTCAGCACAGGGCCTTGCTCGATATGCACTTCCACGAAGCCCAGATACTGGGTCGGGTCACGACGGATCTTGGCGATGTCGTCGATGCACAGGCCAGCGTGCTGCATGGCTTCACGCATCGTGACGCCATCCGCGTCTTTTTGTTGCAGCCACTCGGCTTTGAAGTCGCCCACCAGGGCACCTGATCCCAGAAAAGTGGCCTTGTAGCGCTGACCTTCTTCTTCGGCAAAGGCCACCACCTCGATGCCAAAGGGCAGGCGACGCTGTTGCAGCGCCAGTTGCTGGACACAGGCCATGGGCACGAAGATGCCCAGGCGGCCATCGTACTTGCCGCCGTTGCGCACGGTGTCGTAGTGCGAGCCTGTCATGAGGTAGCGTGCGCCGGGAGACGCCGGGTGGTAGCGGCCCACCACATTGCCCACCGCATCGATCTCGATCTCGTCAAAGCCGCAGTCTTTCATCCAGTGGCTGATTCGCTGGGCGCAAGCGCGGTGGGCGTCGGTGAGGTAAGTGACCGTGAGCTGGCCCTTCTCGGCAAAGCCCGGGTCGCTGTGCTGGGCGAGCTTTTCTTGCCAGTCCCAGACCTGATGGCCCAGCGTGGGCTCGACACCGAACTTGTCGTTGAGCCGGATCTCCACGATGCGGTGGATATTGCGCAGACACTCTTGCAATTCAAAGTCGGGGTGGCCATGCAGGCGGCGCTCAAACGCGTCGATGATCTGCTGCTTGTTGAAACCCACGCCGCGCGGGCCACGCACCGCCAGGATGAAGGGGAAGCCGAATTTGGCGTTGTAGTCGGCGTTGAGCTGCTGGATCTTGGCGAACTCTTCGGGCGTGCAGTCGGTCAGGCCCGCCTTGGTTTGCTCGTTCGTGGATTCGGCGGTCAGCGATTTGCTGACCATGGCCTTGCCGGCGAGCTCCGGGTGGGCGCGGATCAGCGCGAGCTGCGCATCGCGCCCGGCGTGCTGCAGCACCTCAGTCATCACATGCTTGAGGTGGGCCAGAGATTGGAACGGCCGTTCGTTGAGGGCCTGCTCTGCGATCCAGGGCGAGTGCTCGTACAGGCCATCGAGCATCTGCGCCGCGTCTTCGCGGCTGGCGTGGTTGAGTTGGGCGAGGGTGATGGGCATGCTCGGTCTCAGTCTTGGTAGGGGTGCACGGTTTTCCAGTGCCGCGCAATGTCGATGCGGCGCGCGACCCACACCTGCTCGTGCGACTGGATGTGGTCCAGAAAGCGCTGCAGCGCGGTGATGCGGCCCGGGCGGCCCAGCAGGCGGCAGTGCATGCCGATGCTCATCATCTTGGGTGCGTTGTCGCCATTCGGGTCGCCTTCGGCATAGAGCGTGTCAAAGGTGTCCTTCATGTACTGGAAGAACGGATCGGCATGCGAATAGCCCTGCGGCAGCGCGAAGCGCATGTCGTTGCAGTCCAGCGTGTAGGGCACGACCAGGTGCGGCGCGAGCGCGCCGTCGCTGCGGCGCACCTGGAGCCAGAAGGGCAGGTCGTCGCCGTAGTAGTCGCTGTCGTACTCGAAGCCGCCGAAATCGGCCACCAGGCGACGGGTGTTGGGGCTGGCGCGCCCGGTGTACC
>VEQI01000115.1 GCA_018883305.1 Limnohabitans sp.
GCTGATGGACATGTCGTTGTCATTGAGCACCACCAGCAAGTTGCAATCGGACACACCGGCGTTGTTCAACGCCTCAAAGGCCATGCCCGCGGTCATGGCGCCGTCGCCAATGATGGCCACGGCGCGCCGGTTCTCGCCCTTTTGCCGAGCCGCCAGGGCCATGCCCAGGGCTGCCGAGATACTGGTCGATGAGTGCGCCGTGCCAAAGGCGTCGAAGTCGCTTTCATCGCGCCGAGGGAAACCGCTCAAACCATTCAACTGACGCAACGTGTTCATCCGATCACGTCGACCGGTCAGAATTTTGTGCGGATAGGTCTGGTGACCCACGTCCCAGACCAACCGGTCATGCGGCGTGTTGAAGACGTAATGCAAGGCAATGGTGAGTTCTACCGTCCCCAGGTTGGAGCTCAAGTGCCCCCCCGTCTTGGACACACTCTCCAGCAAGAAGGCCCGCAACTCGTCGGCCAGGGGCTTGAGCTGATGACGCGACAGGCGACGCAAATCGTCCGGGCTTTGAATTTGTTGCAGCAATGCGGTCATGTCAATGGCTCCGGTCGACCACCATGTGCGCCAAGGCACGCAGGGCATGGGTCTGCGCCAGGCCGCTGTCATCCAGGGCCGCCAGCGCTTGCGCCAGCAACTCTGCGGCCAGCTGCCTGGAGCGCTCCAGTCCCATGAGCGAGACGTAGGTGGGCTTGTCTTGCGCGGCATCTTTGCCAGCGGTTTTACCCAATGTAGCGGAATCGGCAATGACGTCAAGCACGTCATCCACCACTTGGAAGGCCAGGCCGATAGCCTCGCCATAACGATCCAGGGCACTCAATGCTTGCGTGGTCGCCTGGCCGCAGGCCGCGCCCATCCGCACGCTGGCCTGCAGCAATGCGCCCGTTTTGAGTCGATGCATGTGACGCAACTCAGTTTCTGTCAGCGGCAAACCCACGCTGGCCAGGTCGATGGCTTGCCCGCCTGCCATGCCGGCGTGGCCGGATGCACGTGCCAACAATTGACACAAACGGGCTTGCAATGCGGGCGCAGGCGTTTTGGTGGCCCCTAACTCACTGGCCAAGGGGGTCAGGATTTCAAACGCCAGGGCTTGCAGGGTGTCACCGGCCAACAAGGCCAGGGCTTCACCAAATTGCACATGCACGGTGGGCTTGCCGCGGCGCAAGACATCGTTGTCCATGCAGGGCATGTCGTCATGGACGAGTGAATAGGCGTGAATCAGCTCCACCGCACAGGCGGCTCGCAAGGCGGCCTCATCCAGCGATTCAGCATGGTCTTCCTGGGCATGGCTGGTTTCGCCCGCGGCCACGGCCTCGCGAGCCCCCAGTACCAACAGTGGACGCAGGCGTTTGCCACCGTCCAACACCGCATAGCGCATACTCGGAGCTAAACCGGCCGGCGCGGACAGGGGAATCAAGCTCGATAACGCCGACTCCACACGCGCCAGATGCGCTTGGCTCCAAGAGGAAAGGTCGAAAGAGGAATCCATGCTTGGGTGAACGTGATTCAAGTGGCATCCGCCGACCAGGGTTTGGCTTCGCCATCTTCCAGCAAGCGGACCTGGTTCTCCACCACGGCCAGACGTTCACGGCAATACGCCAGCAGAACTGCGCCACGCTGATAGGCACCCAGCATGTCGTCCAACGCCAGTTGGCCCGACTCCATACGGGCCACCCATTGTTCAAGCTCCTGCACGGCCGCTTCGTAACTGGCAGGGGTTTGGGACGTGGCAGAGGCTTTGACCATGGGGAATTGTGACGTTCGAAAACCAGCAAAGCCTGACATTTTATGGGTTGTGTTGCTTGAGTGCCTACGCCCCCCGGGTACAATCGTCCTCCCGGCGGTCTTTGGGCCGCCTTTTGTTGCCGGCCCTCAGGTGCCGGTTTTTTGTCTGTATCTCCCTGTGGGGGGTCTTTAGGTCAGGTCACCCATGTCTGATTTAAGTCTTCAACTGCAGCAGGCCACCAGCCAACTCCCGGTCTCCAGCTACTTCGACGAGGCACTCTACAGCCGGGAAATGGCCCACATTTTCCAGGCGGGTCCACGCTACGTCGGCCACCGCCTGGCCGTTCCGGAAGTGGGCAACTACTATGCGCTCCCGCACGAAAGCGAAGGGCGTGCGCTGGTGCACACGCCTCAGGGCGTGGAACTGGTCTCCAATGTTTGCCGTCATCGCCAGGCCATCATGCTCAAGGGCCGTGGCCACCTGAGCCAGCAAGCCGGCAATGGCGGTTCCAATATTGTTTGCCCCTTGCACCGCTGGACCTATTCCGGCTCGGGGCAACTCCTGGGCGCACCCCATTTCTCTCACGACCCCTGCCTGAACCTGAACAACTACCGATTGCGTGAGTGGAATGGCTTGTTGTTTGAAGACAATGGTCTAGACATTGCCGCACAACTCGCCGGCATGGGACCGCGCTCACAACTCGATTTCAGCGGCTACGCCCTGGACCGGGTGGAATTGCATGAGTGCAACTACAACTGGAAAACCTTCATCGAGGTCTACCTGGAGGACTACCATGTTGGCCCCTTCCATCCTGGACTGGGCCAATTTGTCACCTGTGACGATCTGAGCTGGGAGTTCAGCCGCGATTACTCGGTGCAAACCGTGGGTGTGGCCAATCGGCTGGGCAAGTCAGGCAGTCCCGTGTATGAGCGTTGGCAACAAGCCCTGATGCAATACCGCGGCGGCGAGGTGCCCGCACAAGGCGCCATCTGGCTGACCTACTACCCGCACATCATGGTGGAGTGGTATCCGCATGTGCTGACGGTCTCCACGCTGCATCCCATGGGGCCGCGCAAGACGCTGAACATGGTGGAGTTTTATTACCCCGAAGAAATTGTCGCCTTCGAGCGCGAATTTGTGGAGGCGCAGCAGGCGGCCTACATGGAAACCTGCATCGAGGACGATGAAATCGCCGAGCGCATGGACGCCGGACGCTGGGCCCTGCTGCAGCGTGGCGACAATGAAGTCGGCCCCTACCAAAGCCCGATGGAAGACGGCATGCAGCACTTCCATGAGTGGTACCGCCAACGATTGGGACTGTGATGTACACCACCCTGATTCAACCCAGTGAACTCCAAGCCTTGCAACGCAACGGCGCCCCTGTGCGGGTATTCGATGTCAGCTTCGATCTGACCCGCCCAGAGCAAGGCAACGCCAGCTACCTGGAAACGCACCTGGCCGGTGCACTGCATGCCGACATCAACCTCGTGCTCAGTGCCAAAGACCCGCGTGAGGCACTCAATGGGGGCCGCCATCCCTTGCCGCGTCGTGAACGCCTGGCGCAGTGGCTGTCCAGCCAGGGCGTGGATGATCAGACGCAAGTGGTGGTCTACGACCGTAACGCCATGAACTACTGCGGACGCCTGTGGTGGATGCTCAAGTGGTGCGGCCATGAGGCGGTGGCGGTGCTGGATGGCGGCCTTCAAGCCTGGGTGGCAGAGGGGGGCGCCGTCAGTCAGGGGGCCGAGCCAGCACCTGCAGCACGCCACTTCTCCCTGCGCCCGGCGCTGGCTCGACTGGTACACACCACCGAAGTGGCTGCGCAGCTGGACAATCCTGAGGTCCAAACGCTGATCGACGCCCGAGCCACCCCACGCTTCCGTGGCGAGACCGAACCCCTGGACCCGGTTGCTGGCCACATCCCGGGCGCGTTGAATCGCCCCTACGGACAAAACCTGGACGCCAACGGAAAGTTCAAATCGGCCGAGGTGCTGCGTGGCGAGTTTCAGCAACTGCTGGGACAACGCGCACCCACCAGCGTGGTTCATCACTGCGGCAGTGGCGTATCCGCGGTTCCCAACATCCTGGCGATGGAGATTGCCGGACTGGGCCACACGGCCCTGTACGCGGGCAGTTGGAGCGAGTGGTGCACCACCCCAGGCCTGCCTTGCGCCAAGGGGTGACACCCCGGGCCGCATTCTGCGCCCAGCTCAGCTCCACCTCCCCGCGCTTGACGTCAACGTGTCAATGCAGGGCCCGGGTGGCCAACATCACCATCAACATGCCGGCAAACAGCCAGGCCACCTGTGACAGCGTGGCCTGAGCATTGAGGCGACGCTGCAACTGAGGAATCAAGTCAGCCAACGCCACATAGATGTAGCTGCCGCTGGCGGCCGTCAGCAAATACGGCAACCAGGCCTCGTGCCCCTCCACCAGCCAGTAGCCCAGCAAACCACCCAGCACGGTGACGCCACCGGTCAACAGCAGTTTGATCACGGCGGAACGCGGCTCAGCACTGCCCTGCCGCAGCACCACCAAGTCGCCCATGTGATGCGGCACCTCATGCACCAGCACCGCCAGGGTGGCTGCCAATCCCAGGCGCAAATCCGCCATGAACGCAGCTGCGACCAGCACGCCGTCGCCAAACGCATGCACACTGTCCCCCAGCAACACGGTCCAGCCCCCAGCACTGACATGATAGTGTCCATGGTCATGGTGGCTGTGAGATCCATGTCCCGACCCATGCGGGTGATCATGCGCATGCGCGGGCAGTTGGCCCGCATGTCCGTCATGCGCAGGTGCCTGGGCGGCAGGGCCATGGTGATGCTCATGTCCGTGGTGCCACAACTCGGCCTTGTCGAGCAGGAAGAAAAACACCACGCACAGCAGCAAGGTCATGAACAAATGCTGGGGCGGCGTGCCGGACTCAAACGCCTCTGGCAACAGATGCATGAAGGAGGTGGCCAGCAAGGCGCCCGCCGCCAGACTCAGCATGTGCTGGGTGTAGCGCGACAGCAGGCCGTAGGTCAGGACGGCGGCCAGCAGCACGCTTCCAAGGCCTGCGGCCAGGGTTCCCATCACAATGGCTAACACGGTCATGACCCGATCATCCCAGATGCTGAGTAGCCTGTCTGTCGCCACAACTCACACGTCGGATGACCGCTCACCCCGTGATGGTCGGCAAGATACCCACTCAATGCGCTTCCTCCCAATTGCGCCCCACCCCCACTTCCGCCAGCAAGGGCACCTTCAAGTCAGCCACCTGGGCCATGCACGCCGGCACGGCCTGACGCAACCAGTCCAGCTCGTCCTCGGGCACCTCAAAGACCAATTCATCGTGGACCTGCATGATGATGCGACTGCGCCGATGCGCATCGTCAAGCATCTTTTGCACCTGAACCATGCTCAATTTGATCAAATCAGCCGCCGTCCCCTGCATGGGCGCATTGATGGCCGCACGCTCGGCGCCGGCACGGCGCGGTCCATTGGGTGAGTTGATCTCTGGCAGATACAACCGCCGGCCCATCACGGTCTCCACATAGCCGCGCGATTTGGCCTGCTGCCGGGTGTCGTCCATGTAGCGACGCACCCCGGCAAAGCGCTGGAAGTAGCGGTCGATGTAGTTGCGTGCGGCCGTGTTGTCGATCCCTAGCGCCTTGGCCAGCCCAAAAGCACTCATGCCGTAAATCAAGCCAAAGTTGATCACCTTGGCGTAGCGACGCTGTTCACTGCTGACCTCGGCCGGTTGCAAGCCAAACACCTCAGCCGCTGTGGCGCGGTGCACATCCAGCCCTTCCTGAAAGGCACGCAACAGCGCTTCGTCCTCGCTCAGGTGCGCCATGATGCGAAGTTCGATCTGGCTGTAATCGGCGCTGGCAATGCGCCACCCCTCAGGCGCAATGAACGCCTCGCGCACCCGTCGCCCTTCGGGGGTGCGGATGGGGATGTTCTGCAAATTGGGATCGTTACTGGACAAGCGCCCCGTCACCGCCACCGCCTGCGCGTAGTGCGTGTGCACGCGCCCTGTGCGCGGATGCGCCATCCCCGCCAGCTTGTCGGTGTAGGTACCTTTGAGTTTGGTGAGCCCCCGGTGCTCCAGAATCTTGGCGGGCAGCGGGTAGTCTTCGGCCAGTTTTTCCAACACCTCTTCGTCGGTGCTGGGCGCGCCGGTGGCGGTTTTCTTCACCACGGGCAAGCCCAGTTGGTTGAAGAAAATTTCACCAATCTGCTTGGGCGAGCTGAGGTTGAAGGGCTGACCGGCAATCTCGTGCGCTTCTTGCTCCAGCTTCAGAATGCGTTGCCCCAACTCGGCGCTTTGCGTTGCCAGAGTGGCCGCGTCAATCAACACACCGTTGCGCTCAATGCGGTAAAGCGCCTCGGAACTGGCGATTTCGAGCTCATACACGGCACGCAATCGAGCGTCGGCCTCCAGCCGCGGCCACAGTACACCGTGCACGTCCAGCGTCATGTCAGCGTCTTCGCAGGAATATTCCGTGGCTCGCTCCACATCGACCTGACTGAAAGGAATTTGATGCACACCCTTGCCGCACAGGTCCTCGTAGCTCAGACCGCTGCGGCCCAGATGCCGCTCGGCCAGACTGGCCAGCCCGTGAGGGCGATGAACTTCCAGTACATAGCTTTGCAGCATGGTGTCGTGCACATAGCCCTGCACTTCAATACCGTGGTTGGCAAACACGTGTCGGTCGTACTTGACGTGCTGCCCCAGCTTGTGGGCATTTGGATCTTCCAGCCAAGGGCGCAGACGCTCAAGCACCTGGTCCAGAGGCAACTGCTCGGGCGCATCCGGGCCCGCATGGGCCAAGGGGATGTAGGCCGCCTCTCCTGGCTGCACGGAAAGGGAAATGCCCACGATCTGGGCCCGCATCTCGTCGAGCGAGGTGGTCTCGGTATCCAAGGCTGTCAACGGAGCTGCACGGATGCGTTCCAGCCATTGGTCGAACGTCGCCCAGTCGAGCACGGTGGTGTAGTGGCGGTCCACCGCTTGCGAGGTGCCGGGGGGCGGATCGAACAAGTCACCGGACAAGGATGCGCCGGCTGGCGCGGAAGATGCCGAGCTGGCGCCAGCAGCACCGCCTCGCACGGCGCCCGACGGGTCTTCCAGCGCCTTGGCCAGACTCTTGAATCCATATTGCAGGTAAAACTGCTTGAGCGCTTCCGTGTTGGTGTCTTTCCAGGCCAGCGACTGCAGCGAAGGCATGTCCGGCACATACCCGTTGAGGTCGCAGTCGGTCTTGATGGTCAGCAACTGCCGCGCCGTGGGCAGCCACTCCAGCGCCTTGCGCAGATTCTCACCGGCCACCCCCTTGATCTCGCCGGCGCGCGCCACCAGCGCCTCCAGCGAGCCGTATTCACCCAGCCATTTGGCCGCCGTCTTGGGGCCCACTTTTTCCACCCCGGGCACGTTGTCCACGGCATCGCCCACCAGGGTCTGGTAGTCGACCATCAAGGAGGGCGGCACGCCAAACTCGCTGGTCACGCCGGCCACATCGCGGCGCTTGCCATTCATGGTGTCGATGATGGTGATGTGCTGGTTGACCAGCTGGCTCAAGTCCTTGTCGCCGCTGGAGACGATCACCTCAATGCCCTGGCGTGCCGCCGTGACTGCCAGCGTGCCAATCACGTCGTCGGCCTCCACCCCTGGCACATCCAGCACTGTCCAACCCATCAGGCGCACCACCTCGTGGATGGGCTCAATCTGGCTGCGCAAATCTTCCGGCATGGGTGAGCGATGCGCCTTGTAGTCCGGGTACAGCGTATCGCGGAAGGTCGGGCCCTTGGCATCGAACACACAGGCCACGTAGGTGGCAGGCACCTCACGCCGCAGGCTCTGCATCATGTTGATCATGCCGCGAATGGCGCCCGTGGCGGCGCTGGCAGGATCTCCGGGCACTGCCCGCAAATCAGGCATGGCGTGAAAGGCCCGGTACAAATAGCTGGATCCATCCACCAGCAACAATGTGTCTTGACTCATCCCGGGATTGTGCCCTGAGCCGGACGAGGCCGTTGCCCCAGGGCCCTACAATTCCCGCATGGCCGTTTACACCGAAGTGACCGCAGACGAGGCCCAGACGCTGGCCCACGAACTCCAACTGGGCGAAGTGCAGTCCCTGCAAGGCATTCAGGGTGGCATCGAGAACACCAACTACTTTCTCACCACCGATCAGGGCGAGTACGTGCTGACCCTGTTCGAGCGGCTCAGCCACGCGCAGTTGCCGTTCTATCTTTATTTGATGAAGCACCTGGCCAGCCAGGGCATCCCCGTGCCAGACCCTGTGGCTGACCGACAGGGCGACATTGTGCTGACCGTGCAAGGCAAGCCAGCCTCTGTGGTCAACCGTTTGCGCGGCGGCAGCCAGCTCTCCCCACAAGCCGCCCACTGCCAGACCGTGGGCGCCATGCTGGCACGCATGCACCTGGCCGGGCGTGGTTTTGAACGTGAGCAACCCAATCTGCGCGGCCTGCCCTGGTGGCGGGAAACCACACCTGTGGTCCTGCCTTACTTGAATCCGGATCAAGCCGCCCTGCTGCAAAGCGAGTTAGCGCTCCAAGAGCATGTGGCCGTCTGCAGCGGGTACGCGGCCTTGCCCCGCGGCCCCATCCATGCCGATTTGTTTCGCGACAATGTGATGTTCGAGGACCAGTCGCTCACAGGCTTCTTCGATTTCTATTTCGCCGGCGTTGACACCTGGCTGTTTGACCTGGCGGTCTGCCTGAATGACTGGTGCATCGACCTGGACACCGGGGCTTTTGACCCAGCGCGGGTGCGCGCCTTCCTGGACAGCTACCAATCGGTGCGTGCGCTGGAATACGCAGAGCGGCAATTGCTCAATCCCCTGCTACGCGCAGGGGCCTTGCGCTTTTGGATTTCACGTTTGTGGGACTACCATTTGCCGCGTGAGGCCAATTTGCTGAAAGCCCACGACCCGGCCCACTTTGAACGCGTGCTGCGACAGCGCGTCGAGCAGCCACTGACGCTCTGACCATGAAGCTCAACATCGTCCCTGCCAAAACCGGCGTGCTCTGGGTGCGTCAAGGCATCCAGACCTTCTGGCGCCAGCCCATTGCCTTGTCCGGCCTGTTTTTCATGTTCATGGCGGTGATGTCCTTGTCCTCACTGCTACCGTTGGTGGGCAGTGTGCTGGCGCTGACCCTCCTGCCTGCGGCCACCC
>VEQI01000116.1 GCA_018883305.1 Limnohabitans sp.
ACCTTGGGGCGTCACATGGGCCAGCACCATGTCGCCCGAGGCGATGTCTTGTCCCATGAACTCGCGGATGTTGACATGGTGAGTCACCAAGATCAACGCTTGGTCGCCTTTGGTCTGCAAAGCTTTGGCAATGAATTGTTGCAAGCTTTGGTTGCGTGCTTTGGCTTGGTCCGGCTCATCAAAAAACGAAGCCAACGATGGCGCTACAGAGACCGCACCGAAGCGTAACCCTTCAGCCGTTTGCTGGCAGCGACACCAAACGCTGCTGTGCACCTGGGCACGCGTCACACCTTGGGCCCGCAGCCATTGCCCAATGCGAACCGCTTGTGCTTTGCCTTCGGCATTCAACACGCGCTGGCTTTCACAGCGCTGCAAAGAATAGCCCGGGGGATCGCCCACACCGGGCGCGTAAGCGTGGCGCATCAACAAAACATATTGCGCGGTTTGAAGACGGTCGGAAAGTTCGCTGGCCTGAGCCACCAAAGATCCCCAGGCCATCAATAAGCCCGCTGCCACATGCAGCCACCGCATCATGATGACTCCTGTTGTGTCACCTGCTCACGCCGTTTGACCCAACGCTGCAAGGCGGGCCGCCAACGCAAGAAAACGCTGTAGCCGACTTCCATGAGCGCGATCACACCGGGGAAACGACAGAGGTAGGCCAGAACACGCCAGCCCGGCAACTGCGCCCATAAATGCGCAAAGGCACGGGCACCATCAAGTAACTCCCCCTTGGCTGTCACCACATGGAAGCGCTGCATGAGCTGCGCCTGCGTGGTGCCCGGCGGCAACGACTGCGCTGGTGCAGACACGTCCACCCAATGCAACGCGTGCTGGGGTTGCATCTTTTGATAGAACTGAATTTCACGCAGGCACAACGGGCACGAGCCGTCGTACATCACGCTCACACAAGGGGTCGGGTTGGGCGCAGACATAAGCGTGGAATTTAGCAGTGACGAGGCTGCGCCACATCTCTTGGCCGCAATAACCCCAGCGTGAGGCGCCAGAAGGTAGGAACCGTCCTTGCGCATGTTCCGCATTGCGTGGAGCGTAGCTGTCGGTCAGCGAGAAGAAGTGGCTTGTTTCGCGTTTCGGCGACAGGCCTCTGAACAGTACTTCACCTCATCCCAGTTTTTGGCCCAAGCTTTACGCCAGGTCATAGGGCGTTGACACACACTGCACAACTTGGTGGGCAACGATTGCTTGTTGCCTTTGTAGCCCTTAGAGGCGTTAGTGGCATCGACCTTCGCCATCGATGTATCCGAGGAAACCTCAAGCTTTGAGCAAGCAATAGGCGGCCAATTTGTTACCGTCCAAATCACGAAAGTAGGCGCCGTAAAACCCTTTGCCGCGCGGGCCAGGCGCCCCTTCGTCTTTGCCGCCCAAAGCCAGTGCTTTGGCATGCAACGCTTGCACTTGCGCAGGGTCTACCGCTGCCAACGCCACCATCGTGCCGTTACCCGGCGTGGAGGGTTGACCATCAAACGGTTGCATGACACTGAACATCGGTTGACCTGGGGTCACGCCCCAGCCCACGCCACGATCGGTTTTAAAGAACGGCTTGGCGCCAAGCAGGGCCAACAATTCACCGTAGAAATGCACCGCCTGATCAAGGTCGTTGGTACCTACGCATGTGTATCCGATCATGGGGGTCTCCTGTGTTGGTAGGGCGTGTTGGACTTGAACCAACGACCAAAGGATTATGAGTCCTCTGCTCTAACCAACTGAGCTAACGCCCCACTTCGTCAATTCTACCCAGCCGTAGTCTTGCGTCAGTAACAACGCGGCCCTGTCACCTCACCTGCAAAGCCGCCCCACCGCCTCATGCAAATCCTGCGCCCATTGCCGTCGGTCACGCCCCTGAGCTTCCTGCACCTGCCCAAAGCGCACGCGTGCCGTGAAAGCAGGCGCACCCAAGGTACGTAGCACCGACCCCACCAGGGTGTCATCCCCGATGTACAGCACCGCCCGGCTGGGCTGGCCATTGGCTTGCACGTATTGCAGGCCTAGCGGTATCACGGGCGCATGGGCCGAGATGGCAGCCTGGATCAGGTTGGCATGAAAGGGCAACAGCACTGAGCCATCGCCCGTGGTGCCCTCGGGAAAAATGGCCAGCATGTCACCGCGTTGCAAGGACTCTGCCATGTGATGAACCACCCGCATGGCATCTCGGCGTGAAGCACGTTCAATGAACAGGGTGCCCCCAGCCGCGGCCATGGGGCCGATCAGCGGCCAGTGATGAACTTCGGACTTGGAGACAAAGCGGCAATGTCTGGCGGCATGCACCACCAGAATATCCAGCCAGGACAAGTGATTGGCCACCAGCAGCAAGGGGCCTTGCTGCGGCGCCTCACCCTCCATGTGCAGGCTGATGCCCAAGGCGCGCAACATCTGGCGAGACCAGCGTTGCACTTCCTCGGATTGCTGTGCAGGGCTCCACGCCGGGAAACGCACACGAATGGTCCAGTAGCCGACACACAGGCCCCAGAGGACCGCCAGCAACCGAAAGGGAATGCGCAGCAGTCTCAAGCCGTGCCTTGATACGCGAGTTGTCCGCCCACCAGGGTGGCACGTACTCGGCCGCTCATGGACATGCCGCTCACTTCAAAGGCAAAGGGGGTGTGCTTGCCCTGGCTGCGCAAGGCCTCTGGGGTGACCTGCCAGGTGGCTTGCGGATCGAAGACGCAGATGTCGGCAGCAGCGCCCACGGCAAGTCGTCCCATCCCCGTCATGGCTTGTCCTACCGAAGAACCCAGCACGCGTGCGGGCCGATCAGTCACCACGGACAAGGCTTGCGCAAGCGTCAGCCCTTGTGACTCGCCCCAGCGCAGCGCCAGGCTCAGCAACAACTCCATGCCGGTGGCACCAGGTTCGGCTTCCGCGAAGGGTAAGGCTTTGGCATCGCCTTCAACTGGCGCGTGGTCGGACACCAGGGCGTCAATGGTGCCATCCGCCAAGGCCGCGGCGAGCGCGTCGCGGTCGCGCTGTTGGCGCAAGGGCGGTTGCAAACGAGCCCGGCTGTCGAAATACCCGATGTCGTGGTCGGTCAGGTGCAAGGAGTTGATGCTGACATCACAGGTCAATGCCAAGCCCTCTGCCTTGGCCTGACGGATGAGCTCCACCCCGGCGGCGCTGGAGACGCGACACACATGCACGCGCGCACCCGTGCTGCGCATGAGTGCAAACAACGTGTTCAAGGCAATGGTTTCCGCAGCCACCGGTACGCCACTCAACCCCAGCCGCGTGGCCAGCGGCCCACTGGCCGCCACGCCCTTGCCCAGGTGGGGATCTTGAGGCCGCAGCCACACGGTGAATCCATAGGTGGCGGCGTATTGCAACGCGCGTTGCAGCACCTGCGTATCCACCACCGCCGTCTCCGCCTGGCCAAAGCCAATGCAACCCGCTTCGGTCAGCTCGGCCATTTCGGTCAGCACTTGCCCTTGCAAGCCACGCGTCAGGGCGCCCAGAGGAAACAGACGCGCACGATGCATTTTTTCAGCACGAAACTTGAGCATCTCCACCAGACCCGGCTCATCCAGGACCGGGTCTGTATCTGGCGGGCAGACCAAGCTGGTGATGCCACCCGCCACCGCCGCGCTGGTTTCAGATTCCAGCATGCCTTCATGCTCAAAGCCGGGCTCGCGCAGGCGTGCGCACAAATCCACCAAACCTGGTGTGACCACGCAACCCGTGGCATCCACCGTGCGCTGCGCGGAAAAATCAGCGGGCACACGCCCCACGGCCAGAATGCGGCCCGAGCCGATGGCGATGTCGCCTACCTGGTCCAAGCCACTGGCCGGGTCGATGATGCGTCCGTTGGAGATCAGTAATTTCATCGGAAGTCTTTCTGGGTCATGCCTCGTTGCCGGCCACAATGGACATCACCGCCATGCGAACTGCAATGCCGAAAGTGACCTGCGGCAGGATCACGCTTTGTGCGCCATCCACCACGGCGGAGTCAATTTCAACGCCACGGTTGATGGGGCCCGGGTGCATGACAATGGCGTCTGGCTTGGCCAGTTGCAATTTCTCGGGGGTGAGCCCGAAGCCCTTGAAGTATTCCTGGCTGGAGGGCAGCAAGGCGCCACTCATGCGTTCGTTTTGCAGACGTAGCATGATGACCACGTCGCAGCCCTTGATGCCCTCTTCCAGCGTGTGGAACACTCGTACACCCATGTGTGACAGATCGGAGGGCACCAGCGTTTTGGGCCCCACGACGCGCACCTCTGCGGCGCCCAGCGTGGTGAGGGCGTGGATATCGGAGCGCGCCACGCGTGAGTGCAGCACATCGCCCACGATGGCCACGGTGAGGTTGGAAAAATCTTTCTTGTAGTGCCGGATGGTGTACATGTCCAACAGGCCTTGGGTGGGGTGCGCATGACGGCCATCCCCTGCATTGATGACGTGCACGTGCGGCGCCACATGCTGCGCAATCAGATAGGGCGCGCCAGATTCACTGTGGCGCACCACAAACAAATCGGCAGCCATCGCACTCAGGTTGGCAATGGTGTCCAGAAGCGACTCACCCTTGCTGGCCGACGAGCGCGCGATGTCCAGGTTGATCACGTCTGCGCTCAAACGCTTGGCTGCAATTTCAAAGGTGGTGCGCGTGCGCGTGCTGTTTTCAAAGAACAGGTTGAACACGCTCTTGCCACGCAGCAAGGGCACCTTCTTGACTTCACGGTCACTGACCGACACAAACTGGGACGCAGTATCCAGAATGTGGGTGAGGATGTCGCGTGACAGTCCTTCGGTGGAGAGCAGGTGAATCAGCTCGCCGTGGCGATTGAGTTGGGGGTTGCGTTTGTACAGCACCTCAGGACTCCAGAGAAAATTGAAAGCGACCCTGCTCGTCACGCGCGAGCGAGAGTGACTGAGCCGCAGGCAGTGCCACCCGCGCAGCCGCAAAATCGGCCTGCACCGGCAGTTCGCGCCCTCCTCGGTCCACCAGCACGGCCAGGCGCACACTGGCAGGACGACCGTAATCAAACAATTCATTGATCACCGCGCGCAAGGTGCGTCCGGTGTAGAGCACATCGTCCAGCAAGACCACCTGGGCATCTTCCACCGGGAACGGCAAACGGGTTTGCTGGCTCTTGGCCAAGCCACGCCGATCAAAATCGTCCCGATGCATGGAAGAGGAAATCGCGCCCGCCTCACCGGGCAGGTTCAAATCACGCTGCAAACGCTCGGCCAGCCAGGCACCGCCGGAGGTGACACCCACCAAACGCGTTTGCGGCGTCAGCAAGGCCTGCACGCCACGGCGCAGTTCCAGGTAGAGAGCTTCGGCGTCTAGCGCCAGGGAACCAGTGTTCATGGGGTCCTCATGGGTGTGCAGGGGCTTCCCGCAGAAATTGTTCCAGGATGATGCACGCCGAGGCGGCGTCCGCATCTTTGGCACCTTGCGACAGGGCTTCGGTGGTGCTGTAGCGTTCATCCACTTCAAAGACGGGCAGCGCAAACCGCTGACGCAGCTCACGCGCAAAGCGCCTTGCAAAGCGGGTGTTCTCATGGGCTGCCCCGTCCGGGTGGAAGGGCACGCCCACCACCAGTGCCTCGGGTTGCCAGGTTTGAATATGCTTTGCCACCAGTGGCCAGCGTCGATCGCCCTCGGCCTGGATGGTGCCTTGGGGCTCGGCGCGACCCAGAAACCGGCTGGCGTAGGCCACGCCCGTGCGCTTGTGCCCCACATCAAATGCCAGAAAGGTTTCAGGCCGCAGTGCGTGCATGGCCTGACCCGCTGCGCTCATGCGTGCCCCGCGTCGGGTGAGAGCATCCACGACTGCAGGCCCAGCAAGGACAGGGCGCGGTCGTAGCGTTGCTCGATGGGGGTGTCAAAGATGACGCTGGCGTCCGCAGCCACTGTGAGCCAGCTGTTCTCGCCAATCTCGGATTCCAGCTGCCCTTGCCCCCAGGCGGCATAACCCAGGGACACCAGCACTCGGCGCGGACCGGCACCGGTGGACAGCGCTTCCAGCACATCGCGCGAGGTGGTCATCTCCAGACCGCCCGGGATGGTCATGGTGGAGGCGTAGATCGATTCATTGGAGGTATCGTTATCGGCCTTGAGAGGTTCGTGCAGTACAAAGCCACGCTCGGTGTGGACAGGCCCCCCCTGAAACACGGGCATGCCAGAGAGGTCTTCTCGTCGCAGGGGCAGATCCACTTTGTCGAACAGGCTCTTGAGGGTCATGTCGCTGGGTTTGTTGATGACCAACCCCAGGGCGCCACGTTCACTGTGCTCACACAGGTACACCACACTGCGGGAGAATGACTCATCCGACAACCCGGGCATGGCAATCAAAAAATGATGCGTCAGGTTGACGGAGAGAGAATCAGAGCTCATGCACTGATTTTAAGGGCGATCATGTCCCCCCATCACACCCCTAGTCTTGCCCGCGGCCTGATGTGGTTCCGCCGGGACCTACGCGCCCACGACAACCATGCGCTGTATCAGGCGTTGTCTCGCTGTGCCCAGGTGCACGCGGTGTTTGTGTTTGACCGCGACATCCTGGATCCCCTGCCCCGGGCCGACCGACGGGTGGAGTTCATCCGTGAATCCTTGGTGGCGCTGGACGCGGAGCTGCACGCTCTGGGCGCGCAACCGGGTGCGGGCCTGATCGTGCGCCACGGCGTCCCAGTGGAGGAAATCCCCCGACTGGCCCAGGCCCTGGGCGTGCAAGCCGTGTTTACCAACCATGATGATGAGCCCCAGGCGCTGGAACGCGATCACCGCGTGCGCGGTCAGTTGGCCGAATTGGGCATAAGCTTCGAAACTTTCAAAGACCATGTGGTGTTTGAACGCAGCGAGGTCATGACCCAGGCTGGCCGCCCCTATGGCGTCTTCACGCCCTATAAGAACGCCTGGCTCAAGCAGGTGCGTGAAGCCGATCTGCAACCCTACCCGGTGGGCCGATACGTTCGGGCCCTGGCGCCACGCCCCGAAGCTGATCGACAACCGGTCCCCACCCTGCAAGAACTGGGGTTTGAACCCACCAACCTGGGCGACCTGCACATATCCACGGGCAGTCCTGGGGGACGGGCCCTGTTTGAAGATTTCACCACCCGCATGGACCGCTACCATGAGACGCGTGATTTCCCAGCCAAGAAGGGACCCAGCTACCTGAGCGTGCACCTGCGTTTTGGCACGGTCTCCATCCGCGAGTTGGCTCTGGCGGCCTGGCAACGTCAGCAACGTGGGGATGCGGGTGCGCAAATTTGGTTGTCAGAGCTCATCTGGCGGGATTTTTATCACCAGATCATGCATCACCACCCGCACGTGGTGGAACGCGCCTTCAAGCCCGAATACGACGCCATCGTCTGGGAGAAAGGCGAAACGGCCAAGGCCTTGTTCCAGGCCTGGTGCGAAGGCAGAACGGGCTATCCACTGGTAGATGCCGCCATGCTGCAACTGCTGCAAAGCGGCTACATGCACAACCGCTTGCGCATGGTGGTGGCCAGCTTTTTGGTCAAGGACCTGGGCATCCACTGGCGCTGGGGCGAGCAATTCTTTGCGCTGCACCTGAATGACTTTGATCTGGCGGCCAATAACGGCGGCTGGCAATGGGCCAGTTCCAGCGGGTGTGACGCCCAGCCCTACTTCCGGATCTTCAACCCGGTGAGCCAAAGTGAGAAGTTCGACCCCAAGGGCGCCTTCATCCGACGCTACCTGCCACAACTGGCACGCCTGCCCGACGATGCCCTGCACGCGCCCTGGCAGGCCCGTCCGGTGGATCTGGCTGCCGCTGGCGTCAAACTGGGGGTGGATTACCCGCGCCCCATCGTGGACCATGCCCAGGCGCGCGCAGACACGCTGGCCCGGTATGCGGTAGTGAAAAAAACGGGGTGAGATTGTTCAGGTATGCAACAAGGCCAACACGTCGGGCGAGGCTTCACGCTGCTGACCGGCCGCATACAAAAACAGCAGACGCGCCAGTTCTTCCGCGCCTTGCTGACAATGTGCGGGCGAAGGCGCACCCGGTCTTGCCAGTCTGGCTGCGCTGATGGCTTGATGTAGGGCGTGGGACAACTGCTCAATGGCCATCAGACGACGGTCTTGTGCCAGCCCCACGAGTTGAAGCAACCCCTTGATTTCTGCGTCACCCGGCGTGGCCGTGGGGTCAACCTGCCATCGGGCCAACGTCTCGAGCAAGGGCTGCAAGACGGCGTCG
Source organism: Limnohabitans sp. (assembly GCA_018883305.1). Lineage (GTDB taxonomy): Bacteria > Pseudomonadota > Gammaproteobacteria > Burkholderiales > Burkholderiaceae_C > Limnohabitans. The sequence goes on from VEQI01000116.1 coordinate 8,172, forward strand.
GAGAGTGAAAGAAACAGTTGCTGCAAGCCTTCTTGCACCCCCGGTGTCATCAACCATTGCGCGGGCGTACCCACGGTTTGGCGCAAGGCGTCACGCAATTGACGCTCCAGCTCATGGCGGCGGCTATCAGGCAGCATGACGGAGGTCGTCAGACCGGCACCATTTCAAAATCTTCCTTGCGCGCGCCGCACTCGGGGCAAGTCCAGTTCATGGGCACTTGCTCCCAAGGGGTGCCGGGCGGAATGCCTTCATCGGGCAAACCTGCCTCTTCGTCATAAATCCATCCGCAAATCAGGCACATCCAGGTTTTCACAGTCGTCTTTCGTGTCAATCCGGACCGATGATCCGGGAGGGGCTGGCATAGAATGGACTGATTGTATCGACGACCATGGCGAACGAGACCGACCCCCCCCTCGACAGTGAAGACGCCGTTCCGGCCTGTATCCTCGTCTTCAACGCCAGCGACCCCAGCGGAGCGGGCGGCGTGACGGGCGACGCACTCACCATTGCATCGGTCGGCTCGCATCCACTGCCCATCGTGACAGGCGTGTATGTGCGCGACACCGCTGAAATCTTCGACCACATTGCACTGGACGAAGACGCCGTGGCCGAGCAGGCGCGCGCCGTTTTGGAAGACCTGAGTGTGCAGGTCATCAAGGTGGGCTTTTGCGGTTCACCTGAAACCCTCAGCAC
>VEQI01000117.1 GCA_018883305.1 Limnohabitans sp.
CCCTTACCAAGGGAGTGCTCTACCACTGAGCCACATGGGCAAAAACCGTTACACCGTCGGCTTTTCAGCCAACCGCCAGAGAAAACCGGGTGGAGCGGGAGACGGGAATCGAACCCGCGTCATTAGCTTGGAAGGCTAAGGTTCTACCATTGAACTACTCCCGCCTCGGACCTCAGACCACCACCCGACACGGGCAGCCGACCACGAAGTCGTCACAGTTGCAGGTCACCCACACAACCTCAACTTGCCTCTCGGCAAATTGCTGGTTTTCGCTGGTGGAGGAGGCTGGATTCGAACCAGCGTAGGCGTAAGCCAACAGATTTACAGTCTGCCCCCTTTAGCCACTCGGGCACCCCTCCGGCGAACCCAGAACTATAGCACAAGAATATTCCGAAACCAGCCACCCGGGATCAGAGCGACCAGGACAACGGGCGTCCTCGGCCAGACAGCCAGTCTCGAGCAGCCGAAAAATGACCGCAGCCCAAAAAGGGGGTTGGCGGGCGTAACGCCGACAAGGGCGAAGGGTGGTTGGAGGACAGCACCAAGGCGTCTCGCCCATGTGTGCGAGCACTAGCCTCGATTCTTTCGCGCTTGGATTGGGCGTGTGCACCCCATAGCAGGTAGACGCAAGCCGGCGCCGTGGCCGCGACGGCATCCACCAGGGCGTCGGTCAGCACCTCCCAGCCCCAGCCCGCATGGCTGGCTGCTTGCCCATCTTCTACCGTCAGGCAGGTATTGAGCAACAGCACACCTCGTTCAGCCCAGGCCTCCAAACACCCACTTGAAGGCGGCGTCTGACCCAGGTCGCGCTGTAATTCCTTGAAGATGTTGCGCAACGAGGGCGGGATCCGCACGCCCGGTGACACCGAAAACGCCAAGCCGTGGGCCTGGCCGGGGCCATGGTATGGGTCTTGCCCAAGGATCAGCACCCGTACGGCCGACAAGGGTGTCAGCCTTAGGGCGCGTAAGGGATCAGGGGGATACACCACGGCACCCTGGGCCAATCGATCTTCCAGACGGGCTTGCAAGGCTTGCCCCACCGGACCATCCCAAAAAGGCTGAAGCACCCCCGTCCAGGACGCGTCCACCGACCAGTCCCGAGGAGAGCATGCGCGCAGACATTCTGCGACGGGCGGGTCAAACAAGTCTGCCATCTCGGCCATGTGCGTCTTGGATTCAGGCAGCGCCAAACAAGTGCGCCAACGCCTCGCCCGGCACGGGCGCTCGCATGAACGCCTCGCCCACCAGGAAGGCGTGTACGCCGGCTTCACGCATGCGCGTGACGTCTTCGCGCGCCAGAATGCCGCTTTCCGTCACCAACAACCGATCAGACGGTACGCGTTCGAGCTGCGACAAGGTCGTGTCCAGACTGACCTCGAAAGTACGCAAATTGCGGTTGTTGATGCCGACGAGTCGAGTCTTGAGCTTGAGCGCCCGGTCCAGCTCGTTCGCATCATGCACCTCGACCAGCACCGCCATGCCCAGGCCGTGGGCGATGGCCTCCAGCTCGGCCATCAAGCCATCCTCCAGACAGGCGACGATCAACAAGATGGCATCGGCGCCCATGGCGCGCGCTTCATAAACCTGGTAGGGATCCACCATGAAATCCTTGCGCAACACCGGCAAGTCACACGAGGCGCGAGCTTGCTTGAGGTAGTCAGGGCTGCCCTGAAAAAAAGAGCGGTCAGTCAGCACCGAGAGGCAGGCTGCACCATGTTCGGCATAGCTTTGCGCAATGTCCGATGGGAAAAATGGGTCACGCAACACACCGCGCGACGGACTGGCTTTCTTGATCTCAGCGATGACCGCCGCCTGACCTTGTGCGATGCGCTTGCGCATGGCGCCTTCGAAGTCGCGTGTGAGCACCCGGCTTTCAGCATCCGCTCGCACCAGCGCCAGAGGCTTGAGTCGTTGCGCCTGCGCGATTTCCTCGTGCTTGACCTGGACGATCTTGTTCAGGATGTCGGACATGGTGACCTCAGGCTTGCGCCAGTTGTTGAGTCAGCGCCACGAGTCGATTCAGGCGATCGCGCGCCTGGCCGCTCTCGATGGCTTTTGCAGCACGCTGGATACCCTCGGCCACCGTGGTGCACACATTGGCGGCGTACAGTGCCAGCCCGGCATTGAGCAGGACGATGTCACGCGCCGGGCCAGGCCGGTTGTCCAGCACACCCAGCAGCATCTCGCGCGAGGCATCGGGCGTGTCCACCCGCAGTGAACGCGTGCTCGACATGGGCAGACTGAAGTCCTCGGGATGGATTTCGTATTCACGGATTTGCCCTTGGTGCAACTCACCCACCAGCGTTCCTGCGCCCAGCGAGGCCTCGTCCAAACCATCCTTGCCATACACCACCAAAGCGTGTTCGGCGCCCAGTCGCTGCAAGGCACGCACCTGAATTCCCACCAGATCCGGGTGAAACACGCCCATCAGAATATTAGGCGCGCTGGCCGGGTTGGTGAGCGGCCCCAGAATGTTGAAGATGGTGCGCACACCGAGTTCCTTGCGGACCGGAGCGACGTTTTTCATCGCCGGATGATGGTTGGGCGCAAACATGAAGCCCACGCCCACCTCGTCAATGCAGCGCGCAATTGCTGCAGGCTGCAGGTTGATGTGCACGCCCAGGCTCTCCAGCACATCGGCGCTGCCGCTCTTGCTGCTCACGCTGCGCCCGCCGTGCTTGCTGATCTTGGCGCCCGCAGCGGCAGCCACAAACATGCTGCACGTCGAGATGTTGAACGTGTGCGAGCCATCGCCCCCCGTGCCCACGATATCGACCAGGTGCGTCTTGTCGTTGACATGAACCGGGGTAGCGAATTCACGCATGACCTGCGCGGCGGCCTTGATCTCGCCAATGGTTTCTTTCTTCACGCGCAAGCCGGTGATGATGGCTGCCATCATGACTGGCGTCATCTCGCCTTGCATGATGAGGCGCATCAGGTGCAGCATCTCGTCATGGAAAATTTCGCGGTGTTCGATGGTGCGCTGCAGCGCTTCGGTAGGGGTGATGGGCATCGATGTCTCCTGACGCATTAACGCTGTTCGAGAAAATTTTTCAACATGGCATGTCCATGTTCCGTGAGGATGGACTCGGGGTGAAACTGCACGCCCTGGATGGGGAGCTCGGCGTGACGCACGCCCATGATCTCGCCATCTTCCGTCCAGGCCGTCACCTTCAACACGTCGGGACACGTCGCGCGCTCGATGGCCAGCGAGTGGTAACGGTTGACAGTGAACGCTTCCGGCAAATCGGCAAACACGCCCTCGCGCGTGGTGTGCATGACGCTGGTCTTGCCGTGCATCAAATGCTGGGCGCGCACGATCTTGCCGCCGAACGCGGCACCAATGCTCTGATGGCCCAAGCAGACACCCAGGATCGGGTACTGACCAGCGAAGGCCTGAATGGCCGCCACCGAAATACCCGCCTCGGCCGGTGAACAGGGGCCCGGCGAAATCACCAGCAAATCCGGGCGTCGCTCGGCGATGCCCTCCAGGGTGATTTCGTCATTGCGGTGCACCTCGACCTGGGCGCCCAGCTCGCCAAAGTATTGCACCAGGTTGTAGGTGAAGGAGTCGTAGTTGTCGACCATCAACAGGCGTGGGGATGGATTCATGGTGTTCACTCCAGCCCCTCTTCTACCAATTCGCTGGCGCGCAGCAATGCGCGCGCCTTGTGTTCGGTCTCTTTCCATTCCAGCTCGGGCACCGAGTCTGCCACCACACCCGCAGCGGCCTGCACATACAGATAACCGTCCTTGATGATGCCGGTACGAATGGCAATCGCCACGTCCATGTCGCCCGCGAAGCTGAGATAGCCACAGGCGCCGCCGTAGATGCCACGTTTGCTGGGCTCCAATTGATCAATCAACTCCATGGCGTGCACTTTGGGTGCGCCGCTCAATGTGCCAGCCGGGAAAGTTGCACGCAACACATCCATGTTGCTCAACCCGTCTTTCAGAATGCCTTCGACGTTACTCACGATGTGCATGACATGGCTGTAGCGTTCCACCACAAACGCCTCGGTGACTTCAACACTGCCAATCTTGGCGATGCGACCAATGTCGTTGCGCGCCAGGTCGATCAACATCACGTGCTCGGCGCGCTCTTTGGGGTCGTTAACCAACTCCACCTCGGTGGCCTGATCAGCCTCGGGCGTGGCGCCGCGTGGGCGGGTTCCAGCCAGCGGGCGAATGATCACCTTATGGCCCTCGGGCGTTGCCTCCTGGCGCACCAGGATCTCGGGCGACGCGCCCACCACATGGAAGTCCCCGAGGTTGTAGTAGTACATGTAGGGACTGGGGTTGAGAGAGCGTAGCGCGCGGTACAACGACAGCGGGCTTTCGGTGTACCGCTTCTTGAGCCGTTGCCCCACCTGCACCTGCATGAAATCGCCCGCCTCGATCAAGCGCTGGGCCCGATCCACCGCCGTGAGGAAATCCGCCTTGGCAAACTCACGCTCCACCGGATAGGTCTGGGTGGGGCGCACCTGCGGCGCACTCACTGAATAGCGCAGCAACTCCTTGAGTTCGCGCAGACGCTGTTTACTGCGCACATACGCCTCAGGCTGGCTTGGGTCCGCATAGACAATCAGATAGAGCTTGCCCGACAAGTTGTCGATGACCGCCAGTTCTTCGCATTGCAGCAGCAGGATGTCGGGGCATCCCAGCGTGTCGGGCGGGCAAGAGTCGACCAGCTTCTTTTCGATGTGTCGCACCGTGTCGTAGCCGAAGTACCCCGCCAGACCGCCGCAAAAGCGCGGCAAGCCAGGTCGCAAGGCGACCTTGAAGCGTTGCTGATAGGCCGCCACGGCATCGAGTGGATTGCCGCCGATGGTTTCCACCACATTGCCATCCGTCACAACTTCAGTCAGCGCCTGTTCGCCAAAGCCACGACTGCGCAGCAGCGTGCGGGCTGGCAGTCCGATGAAGCTGTAGCGCCCAAAGCGCTCACCGCCCACCACGGATTCGAGCAAAAAGCTGTAACGCCCGGCGTCGCGTGAATGCGCCAGCTTGAGGTACAGGGACAAAGGGGTTTCGAGGTCGGCAAAAGCTTCCGCTATCAGGGGAATGCGGTTATAGCCTTGGGCGGCCAGACTTTTGAATTCAAGTTCGGTGATCACAGGAGCCTCCACAGCTCAGCCCCACAGGGGCTCTGTTCATGAAAATGGACCGGTTGCCGCTGGCAACGGACGGGGGAGAGGCGTGCCCCCCGGCGGCTTAGACGCGCACGCTGGAGCACAGGGCAGACGGGCGACGCCAGGGCCAGGCTCCCCGGTCGCTGCAACCTGTGATGGTGGTGCGGTGAATGAACATGGTTGCAAGTGTAGCAAAGCGGCCCAGGGCAGCATGGACAGCCGTCAAGACAGGCGGGCCAACAACTGGTCCAGCCGATCCAGATGCGCCCATGCAGGCAGGGCATCCACGGATTCACCGTGGTTGTAGCCGTAGCGCATCAACACCAGCGGACAACCGGCCGCCTGCGCGGCCTGTGCATCGTTGCTGGAGTCGCCCACCATGAGCGTGCGAGCGGCCTGGGTGCCCAGTGCTTCGCAGGTCTTGAACAGCGGCAAGGGGTCAGGCTTGCGACGATCAAACGCATCCCCGCCGTACACCAAGTCGAAGTACCCGGCCAACCCCTTCAAGCGCAACAAATCCCTGGCAAATGCGGTTGGCTTGTTGGTCACGCAAGCCAGCGGCCACCCACCAGCCTTCAGATGTTCCAGTCCCTCGACCACGCCTGGATAGGGGTCGGCATATTCACCATTGATGCCCTGGTAATGATGCTGATACCGGACCCAGGCCTGGTCATACAGCGCATCGGCTTGATCATCCAGCAAGGTGCGCAGCAAGTGCTCTGAGCCCTTGCCCACGGCCTTCTGGACCCGCTCACGCGGCACGGCAGACACGCCCAGATCAGTGAATGTGCGCCTCACCGCCTCGGTGAAGTCGCCCAGCGTGTCAATCAGGGTGCCATCCAGATCAAGGATGACGGCGTCCCATGGCGAATGGATGGAAAGGTGGTGGCTTGCCTGCATCTTGGTGAACTCGACAAAGCGGGAATGTTACGCGGTCGACTGCTCAACCCCTGGTTGTCGGTCGTTCAAATTGGCAATGGTCGATCTTTTTGCGACGAGATACGGTTGCGGATCTCACCACCATGAGCCAGCCCGCATGTCTCCATTTCCCTCGCGACGCTTCGTTTTTAGCTGCCGGGCACAACGACCTCGGAAAGAGGGAGAGAACCATCCGTCGATAAATGTCACTGAAATTCAGTTACACTTTCAACATGCCATGAAACAGCGCCATGGCAAAAGCTGAAAAGATCATCGAAAGAATCCTGGCCAACCCCGTGCCTGCCAACATCAAGTGGGATGAACTGGTGCTCGTGCTGAACCACCTGGGTTACCGAACGCTCCACAAGGACGGTTCTCGTCGCCGGTTTCATCAGGAAAACATCGATCACGTGATCTGCCTGCATAGACCGCATCCTGGCAACGAGGTCAAGCCCGTGTACATCCGGCAGATGCGCGAGGTATTGAAAGAACTGGGGTTGATCCCCGCGGAGAAATCATGATGAGCATGCTCGACTACAAGGGATATCACGGATCGGTGGAAGCCGATCTTGAGACTGGCACCCTCTTTGGCAAGGTTCTTTTTGTCAACGACCTGGTGACCTATGAGGCCACCACCTTGGCGGAACTTCATCAGCAGTTTTGTGCAGCGGTGGATGACTATCTGCAAACGTGTCAGTCCCTGGGACGTGATCCACAACAGCCCTGCAATGGCGTGTTCAATGTACGGGTGAGCCCCAGTCTGCATCGGGCCGCCGCCATCAGAGCCCACAAAGACGGCGTGAAGCTCAACGCCGTGATGGTCAGCGCCTTGGAGCAATATCTGCACAACCCATCTGTGCAACATACCCATCGACACGACCACTCGGTGACCATCAAGGTGATCTCCCTCACCGAGGTCAAGCGTATTGAGCCCCGCGCCTATCAAGGAGAAGCGCTTGAATCCTTCGGAATGCAAACCCATGCCGCCCACTGAACAAGCACTGTCGCTGGACATCCCCGCGCTCACCGCAGCACTGATCAGGCACTTCCAACTCCACGAAGGGTGCTATCAGCTGAATGTTGGGTTCAGGATCGGTGTGGGGGGTTTTGCCCTGGATGGTCAGTCCCACACCACGCCATTGCCCGGCGCGGCGGTGGGTGTAGAAGGGGTGTCGTTGGCAAGAATTCCGGATGGCATGCAAGTACCCAACATGATTGACGCCGCGAAAGTCAATCCAGCCCCCCAGCCTATTCCCAGGACGCGGGCCAAGAAAACCACCTGAAACTCAGCGCCCTGGCATCACGCCAGCGCCGCGCGCATGCGCGAAATCACGGCCGCATAGTCCGGTTGCCCAAAGATCGCGCTGCCCGCTACAAAGGTGTCAGCGCCTGCATCGGCGACACGGCGAATATTGTCCGCCTTGATGCCACCATCGACTTCCAGACGGATGTCACGGCCACAGGTTTCAATGCGGCGACGCGCCTGCTCCACCTTGCGCAGCGCCGAGTCAATGAAACTCTGACCGCCAAAACCCGGGTTGACGCTCATGATGAGAATCAGGTCAATGTCGTCGATCACCCAATCCAGCACATCGAGCGGCTCGGCCGGATTGAACACCAGGCCTGCCTGGCAGCCCTGCGCCTTGATGGCTTGCACGCTGCGGTGCACATGGCCGGAGGCATCGGGGTGAAAGCTGATGAGATCGGCGCCCGCCGCCGCAAAGGATGCCGCAAGCGCATCCACCGGCGAAATCATGAGGTGCACGTCGATCGGGACGGGCTGGCCTTGCGCGGTCCGAGCATGAGGCTTCAGTGCCTGGCAGATCATCGGCCCGAAGGTGAGATTGGGCACGTAATGGTTGTCCATCACATCGAAGTGAATCCAGTCGGCGCCAGCGGCGATGACGTTGCGCACTTCTTCACCCAGGCGGGCAAAATCGGCAGACAGGATGGAGGGGGCGATGCGGAAGGTGCGGGCTTGGCTCATGCCCACATTATCGGGGGGCGGCGACGTCTGGCGCACCACCCAGCAATGTCAGCAAAGTGTCCAGCACGAACACCACCGTGGCCTCTCGCACTGCCGCACGGTCACCCTCGAATTGACGACATTCGGTTTTGATGAATGCTGTCTCCGCCCCCAGCGTGGGGCCAGAGTCGCCCGGCAGGCACCAGGCCATCCAGACCGTGCCCACCGGACGGTGCCGGCTGCCGCCACCCGGCCCCGCAATGCCCGACACCGCCACGCTCACCTGCGCCTTGGAGTGCCGCAAGGCACCCAGGGCCATGGCACGCACTGCCTGCTCGCTGACCGCTCCGTGCTGATTTAAGATGTCCGCGCTCACGCCCAGCGACTCATGTTTGGCGTCGTTGGAATAGGTGATGAAACCGCGTTCGAACCACTGACTGGAACCGGCCAGGTCCGTGCAGCGTGCGGCAATCATGCCGCCCGTGCAACTCTCGGCGGTGGCCAACATCCAACCACGCTGCATCAGGGCCTGCGCCAGCCGTTCCACTTGCGTCATAGCGATCTCCAGAGAGCAAAGACCAGCAGCGTGCAAAAGGCCGCCACCAAGTCATCGAACAGTATGCCCCAGCCGCCCCGCCAGCCGCCGCCCTTGAAAACCCGGTCCGCCCAGCCCACCGGCCCGGGTTTGACCGCGTCGAAAAAGCGGAACAAGGCAAAGGCCAGCCCTTGCGTCAAAAAACTCGCTGGCATCAGCAACCACAGGATGAGCCAGAAGGCCACCACCTCGTCCCACACAATGCAACCGGGGTCGGCCATCGCCAGTCGACGGGCCGAGACAGTGCAGGCC
>VEQI01000439.1 GCA_018883305.1 Limnohabitans sp.
GTCCAGAGCAGTCCAGAGGTCCTGGTGCATTTGCCGCGTGAGGCTGTTGAGCGCCTGCGGGCGGTTGAGGGTGAGTGCGGCAACGGCGCCGCGCTCTTCGAGCAGCACAGTGGGTTCAGTCATGAGGGGATCTCCTGTAGGGACTTTAGCATTCACCGACCGATTGGTTGGTTAATGTTTTCCCTTGGTTATCATTGCATTCTGCACAATCTCGTGACAGCCACCACAGGAACGACCATGACCTACTCCCTGATCCAGGTACGCACCGAAGCCGACAAGGTCGGCGTCATCACGCTCAACCGCCCCAAGCAGCTCAACGCGCTGAATGGCGAACTGATGGACGAACTGGGCCACGCGCTCAAGGCCTTCGATGACAACCCCGCCATTGGCTGCATGATCATCACGGGCAGCGAGAAGGCTTTCGCCGCGGGTGCCGACATTGGCGCCATGGCCACCTACACCTTTGCCGACGTCTACAAAGCAGACTACATCACCCGCAACTGGGAAACCATCCGCACCATCCGCAAGCCCGTGATTGCGGCCGTCAGCGGCTTTGCCCTGGGTGGCGGCTGTGAACTGGCCATGATGTGCGACTTCATCATCGCCGCGGACAACGCCCGCTTTGGTCAGCCGGAAATCAAACTGGGCATCATTCCCGGCGCAGGTGGCACGCAGCGCCTGCCCCGTGCCGTGGGCAAGGCCAAGGCCATGGACCTGGCCCTCACCGGCCGCATGATGGACGTGACCGAGGCTGAACGTGCCGGCCTGGTGAGCCGCGTGGTGCCGCTGGACAAACTCATGGAAGAAACCCTGGCCGCCGCGCTCATGATTTGCGAATACTCGCAACTGGCCGTGATGGCTGCCAAAGAATCCGTCAACCGCGCCTTTGAAGGTGGCCTGGCCGATGGCGTGATGTTTGAGCGCCGCCTCTTCCACGCCCTCTTTGCCACCCAAGACCAGAAAGAAGGCATGGACGCGTTCGTGAACAAGCGCAAGGCGAGTTTCAAGAACGCGTGAGCTGTCAGGGGTCAGTGACGCTCCTCATGCTGCCAGGGTGAGGGGCATCACACAGGCCGCTGCTTGAACCAGCGAATGGGATGCACCTGCGAGGTGGGCACCTGCGCATCGGGCTTGGCCAGCGTCGCGGTCAATGCCTGCTGCAACTTCTTTGAAGCGTCTTCCAGGGACATTTGCCCGCTCAGTGCTGGCGCCACAAACTCGGACCACAAACGCTCATAGTGCTCACGACCACGCTTTTGCGTGTCGCCGTAGCCCTTGAGCACTTGCGGCAGTTGCGCCAGGGCCTGCCCCATGGCGGTGGACTGCGCCGACAACGCCGAAAGGGCCGACCACCACCCTTCTATCGCCACATGCTCTTGCGTGAAACGCAAACTGGATCGGCGCCACGGACGCAGACGCGCCATGGCACGCAGCATCAAGTAACCCCACAGGCTGGTGGTGCGAATGTGCAAGCCCACATGACGTGAACGCTCAGGGCGCTTCTCGGCCCACGCCAGCAAACGCCGCCCCCAACTGGCGGGCAGCACGGAGGCAATTTCATCCACGCCGGGTTTGAAGTGCTCTGTCACATGCACCAGCGCTTGCGGATCCGCCTGTGCCTCACTGCGAATGCGCGCCAGGCGGTCGGGGCGGGTTTTGAGATCCGCCACGCGCACCACGTCTTCAAAACACATCCACAACGCCAGTTGACGAATGGCGTCGGACCAGAGTGCCGTTTGCGCGGCGTTGAGTGCCCCCTCGGGCAAGGCTTCACGCACACGCTGGCGGAATTCTTCGGCGTAGCGGGCGTCTTGATAGTCTTCGCAACGCTGGGCCCCCAGCTCAATGAGCTTGTTCAGTTCCTCGGAAAGCACCTGTGCCGGCTGCGGCGGCTGATGTGACTCGGATTTGGTTGCTTGCCCGCCCTCTCCTTTTGCAACCTGCTTTGCCGCCGCGTACGCCGCCAGGCTGGCTTTCACGCCCTTGCCTGACGCGGGAATCACCGCCTCAGAGACGTCATCGCCCCAAGGCAGCACGCCCGCCC
>VEQI01000440.1 GCA_018883305.1 Limnohabitans sp.
CGGCAGAGCCCTGCCCTTCTTGTCGCAATGCACTGGTGGGCAAACGGATGGCTGATGGGGTCGCTCCAGATGTCCCGGCGGATGGCAGCATCACCGTGGCCGTGGAGCCCAACAAGGGCTGAGCCGTGGCTGGTAAAGCCAGCTTCACGGTGAAGGTACGTGTCAGTGGGTCGGCACTGGCCCCTATCTCCCGGACGGTGGCCGACCATTCGGCACCCTCGCCCCAGGCCTTGGCCTGAAGAACTTGCCCCAGGCGCAGACGTGCTGCTTGATCTTCGGGCATGGCAAACACCACATCGCGTGGACCCTCTTGCGCCACACGAACCACGGGTGCGCCAGCAGCCACCACTTGCCCCACTTCGGCCTCGACGGCCGTCACCACCCCTGGATGATCGGCAACCAGCTTGGTGTAGTCAGCCTGATGGGCCTGAACATCGAGTTGCGCACGAGCCTGATCCACCTGAGCCTGCGCGGATTTCAAGGTAGCCTCACGCCGCTCCAGCTCGGCATCGCTGATGAACGACTGGTCACGCAAGGCCTTGTAGCGTTTGAAATCAGCGACAGCCAACGCCAATTGGGTCTGAGCCGACTGCCACTGCGCTTGCGCGGACTCCTGGGTCAGCCGGTAGTCCTGGGCGTCTATCTCGGCCAGCAACTGTCCGGCCTGCACACGTTGTCCAACCTCCACACGCCGGCTGGTGATCTTGCCTGCCACCCGAAATCCCAAGCGCGACTCGACCCGCGCGCGCACTTCAGCGGCAAAGTTGCTGCTGGCATGGACCGTGTCTGCCCCCACCGTGACCACCTTGACGGCACGGATGGGCTCCGCCACGGGCGCAGGCCGTGAACACGCCACCAGCCAAGAGGCGGAGACACACAACATCAACACCCCCGATAGGGGGCGAGCAAAAGAGGTCAGTGGCTTCATGAGCTCAAGTCTTTTCAATAATGACCGAATGGTCAGTAATATAACAGGTCTCTACATCCGGATGGCCCGCCACAACATCCGTGGGGCATCCCAGCGGGAAATCACAGGCCGACACTTGAACGTATTCAATCGTTGGGCTTTGTCCAGCAGCCGCAGACCACCTTGCACCACCAGCCGCAGCTCCCAGCCAAAACGTCCAGGCAGACGATGCACCAGCGGCGCGCCACTGAGCATCAACTGCCTAGCCCAAGCCATCTCATGCTGCAAATCAGCGGCCTCGGGCAGGTAATAGCGTCCTCGCGGGATGTCCACACTCAGGTCTTGCCAGAAATTGATCAACTGCAGGGCAGAGCAAATCGCATCGCTCATGCGCAGTGACTCAGCGTCCTGAATCCGGACCAGGTGCAATAACAAACGGCCAATCGGGTTGGCCGAGCGGCGGCAGTAGTCCAGCAGTTGCGCGCGGTCACGGTACACCCGCTTTTCATGCGTGTAAATCACGTCCTGCTCAAAGGCGTTCAGCAGATCTTCCAGCAGCCCCATCGGGAAATGCCAGCGTTGATGCTCGCGGCCCAAGGCCAGAAACACCTCGGGCCACGAGTCACTGAGAAAGTCGGGATGCTGACAGGCCTGGTGCACATGCGCACGGTATTGCGCCAGCGCTTGCAGTCGTTCATCCGCCGTGGCATCGCCTTCATCGGCCAAATCGTCCGCTGTGCGGGCAAAGCCGTACAAGGCCAGGATGGGCGCCCGCAGTTCGGGCGGACATAGCCAAGAGGCAACAGGGAAATTTTCATAATGGTCCACCCGTGCATCCTAGCGCCTGACGCGGTGATGTCACAATCTCCGCATGACGCCGCAACAGTACGTCCAACAAAAAGCCGCCGCCTCGGGCAGCAGCTTTTATTACGCCTTTTTGTTTTTGCCGCCCGAGCGGCGCGTGGCCATCTCGGCCTTTTATGTTTTTTGCCGTGAAGTCGACGACGTGGTTGACGAGGTGACCGACCCCGGTGTGGCCGCCAGCAAACTGGCCTGGTGGCATCGCGAGGTGGATCAGTCCTATCAGGGCCAGCCGCAACACCCGGTGATGCAAGCGCTGATGCCACTGGCC
>VEQI01000118.1 GCA_018883305.1 Limnohabitans sp.
CACTGATGCCTTCCTTGGTCGTGCCTTCACGAGTGCCTTCGTCGCGGCTGACCGTGACTTCTTTGGTGATCAAACCGAGCGTCTTGTCGATCACGCCAGCTTGGACAGTGATGGGCGCGATTTCTTCGTCAAACTTGCCCGCCGCCTGCGCAGCACAAGCCTTTTGCTGACTGGCCGCGCCGTACTCGTCCATGAGGTCACGGGCGATGTTGTAACGCTTGGCCACCTGCTCAGCCGTTTGCAACATGTTCCAGTAGATCTCGGGCTTCTTCTTGTTCAGCAGCGGGTCCATCAGCATGTGCTGGTTCATTTCCTGCTGTACGCAAGAGATGCTCTCCACACCACCGGCCACATACACATCGCCCTCACCGGCAATGATGCGTTGCGCCGCCATGGCAATGGTTTGCAAGCCGGAAGAACAAAAGCGGTTGATGGTCATGCCCGACACCGTGATGGGACAGTCGGCCATCAGGGCAATCTGTCGTGCAATGTTGGCGCCAGTCGCACCTTCCGGGTTGGCACAGCCCATGAGCACATCTTCCACTTCACCAGCCTCGATGCCGGCACGCGCAATGGCGTGCTTGACAGCGTGGCCGCCCAGGGTGGCGCCGTGGGTCATGTTGAAGGCGCCACGCCAGCTCTTGGCCAAGGGCGTGCGTGCAGTGGAGACGATGACAGCTTGAGTCATGATGAATCCTTGGAGAAATGAGGGTCAGAGGACGTTGTTGAAGGTTTTGCCTTCAGCCGCCAAACGCGCCAGCAGCGGCGCGGGCTTCCAGAAGTTGGCGTCGTCCAGCGGGTTCTGGGCAAAGCGGCGCATGGCCTGAACCACATTGAACAGGCCCACCTGATCGGCGTAAAGCATGGGGCCACCACGATGCATGGGAAAACCGTAGCCGGTGATGTAGACCATGTCCACATCGCTGGCCTTGGCGGCAATGCCCTCCTCCAGGATGTGCGCCGCTTCATTCACCAGGGAGAACACCAGGCGTTGAACAATTTCTTCGTTGCTGATCTTGCGCGCGGTGACACCCAGGGTCTTGCGGTGCTCGGCAATCATGTTGTCCACCACGGACGAGGGGATGGCGTCACGCTTGCCGGGTTGGTAGTCGTACCAGCCGGCGCCAGTTTTCTGACCATAGCGACCCATTTCGCACAACAAATCAGCGGTCTTGCTATAACGCAGATGCGGCTTTTCCACATACCGGCGCTTGCGAATGGCCCAGCCAATGTCGTTGCCGGCCAGATCGCCCATCCGGAACGGACCCATGGCAAAGCCAAAAGCTTCCACCGCTTTGTCCACTTGCTGTGGCGTGCAGCCCTCTTCCAGCAGGAAACCGGCCTGGCGGCTGTATTGTTCAATCATGCGGTTGCCGATGAATCCATCACACACGCCCGAGACCACGGCCGTTTTTTTGATCTTCTTGGCAATGCCCATCACCGTGGCCAACACGTCTTTGGCAGTCTTCTCGCCGCGCACTACTTCCAGCAGCTTCATCACGTTGGCAGGGCTGAAGAAATGCATGCCCACCACATCTTGTGGGCGCTTCGTAAAGGATGCAATCTTGTTGACGTCCAGGGTGGAAGTGTTGGAGGCCAGGATGGCACCGGCCTTCATGGTCGTGTCCAGTTGCTGGAATACCTTTTCCTTGACGCCCATTTCCTCGAACACCGCCTCAATGACCAGGTCAGCATCCTTGATGTCGTCGTAGCTCAGCGTGGTGGTGAGCAGCGCCATGCGTTGGTCGTATTTGTCCTGCGACAGCTTGCCCTTCTTGACCTGGGCTTCGTAGTTCTTGCGGATGGTGGCAATGCCACGGTCCAGTGCCTCTTGCTTCATCTCCAGCATGCGAACCGGAATGCCTGCGTTCAAGAAGTTCATGGAGATGCCACCACCCATGGTGCCGGCACCAATCACAGCCACCGAGGCGATGTTGCGCACGGGCGTGTCGTCGGGCACATCGGCAATCTTGGACGCCGCACGTTGCGCGGCAAATAAATGGCGCAATGCCCGGCATTCCGGGGTGGTGAGCAGACTCAAAAACAGCTCGCGCTCATTGAGCAGTCCCTTGTCAAACGGCATCTTGGTGCCCGCCTGCACGGCGTCCACACACTTGCCCGGTGCCGGGAAGTTCTTGGCCATGCCCTTGACCATGTTGCGAACAAACTGAAAGTAGGCGTCGCCCTGGGGATGCTTGTTGGGCAGGTCACGCACGCGTGGCAAGGGGCGGGATTGGGCCACACTGCGGGCAAAGCTCACGGCCTCTTCCAGCAAACTTTCACGCGAGGCGGCCATTTTGTCGAACAGTTTTTGACCGGGCAGTTTGGCCAGCATCTCGCTCTTGACGGGTTCACCACTGACGATCATGTTCATCGCCGCTTCCACACCCAGCACACGGGGCAGACGCTGTGTACCACCCGCACCCGGGATCAGACCTATCTTCACTTCTGGCAAGGCGATGCTGGCGCCAGGCGCGGCAACACGGTAATGACAACCCAGCGCCAATTCCAGGCCCCCGCCCATGGCCACGGTGTGGATGGCAGCCACCACGGGTTTGGTGCTGTTTTCAAGGGCAAGAATGACACTCAACAAATTGGGGTCCTGGACCGCCTTAGGGGTGCCAAACTCCTTGATGTCTGCCCCACCCGAGAACGCCTTGCCCTGGCCGGTCAACACGATGGCGTGCACGTTGGCATCATCCAGCGCCTGCTGCAGGGCCCCCACGATGCCCAATCGGGTGGACAGACCCAGTCCGTTCACCGGTGGATTGTTCAAGCTGATGATGGCGATGTCGCCTTGCGTTTGGTAGTCAGCGCTCATGCGGAGTCCTTCTGATCATGGGGAAGATGAAGACGTTCAAGCAAAAAAGAACGGTCGTTCGATTTTGCATTGTATCGGGATTGGATGACGGAAAAACAAGGGGGGTCAGACTTCCAGCCATTCACGACGGGCGCCTGGGTCATCGCGCAGGGACTGGGGTGTGCCGTCGAACACAATTCGACCATGACCCATCACCAGGGCCCGGTCGGAAATGTCCATGGCAATGGTGAGTTTTTGTTCGATCAACAAGACCGACATGCCTCGAGCCTTGAGGCGTTGCAAATATTGGCCTACCAACTCCACAATCTTGGGTGCCAATCCTTCGGTGGGTTCGTCAATGATGATGAGTTCGGGCTGCCCCATCAAGGTGCGGCACAGGGTCAGCATCTGCTGTTCACCACCACTCAGAAAGCCGGCCTCCGTATGCTGACGTTCGCGCAGCCGAGGAAACATGTCGTACATGTCCTCATAGTCCCAGCAAGCGGTGGAGGCGTTGGCCCTTGCGGGCGCTTTCTGACCCAGCATCAGGTTCTGGTGCACCGTCAAGGTGGGAAAGATGTCTCGGCTCTCAGGCACATAGCCAATGCCCCGTTGCGCCACTTCAAAGGCCTTGAGACCCAGCAAAGGCGCCCCATGCCAGGTGATGCTGCCCACGCCATCAACCAGACCCATGATGGCCTTGGCCGTGGTGGAGCGTCCAGAGCCATTGCGCCCCAGCAGCGCCACAATCTCACCCGGCTGAACCTGCAGGGTCACCCCATGCAACACATGGCTCTTGCCGTAAAACGCATGGAGATTGTCCAGTTTCAGCATCTCAATGCTCCGTGCCTGTGGCGTGTGAAGCCCCAAGGTAGGCTTCTTGAACCCGCGGGTTGGCGCGCACGTTCTCCGGCGTGTCAAAGGCAATCACCTCGCCATATACCACCACGGCAATGCGGTCGGCCAGACCAAACACCACGCCCATGTCATGCTCCACGGTCAACAAGGTCTTGTCCTGTGTGACCTCCCGGATCAAGGCCACAAAGCGCGAGGTTTCACTGCGACTCATCCCTGCAGTGGGTTCGTCCAGCAGAATGACGTCCGCGCCCCCCGCAATGGTGATGCCGATTTCCAACGCGCGTTGTTCGGCATACGTCAAGTTCATGGCCAGAACATCGCGCCGCTTGTCCAGGCGAATGCTTTCCAGCAAGGCCTCGGTGCGGTCATTGGCGTCATCCAGGTTGGCCAGGAATTTCCAGAAGGTGTAGCGATAGCCCAGGCTCCACAGCACGGCGCAGCGCAGGTTTTCAAACACACTGAGCTTGGGAAAAATATTGGTGATCTGAAAACTGCGCGACAAGCCCAGGCGGTTGATTTGATAAGGCGTCTTGCCGTCAATGCGGTGCTCACGCAGCCAGATCTCGCCACTGCTGGGCGCAAAACGTCCGCTGATGAGATTGAACAACGTCGACTTCCCTGCGCCGTTGGGGCCAATAACGGCCACGCGCTCCCCCTGGCGAACTTGCAGGTCAATGCCACGAATGATCTCGGTCTTGCCAAACTGCTTGCGAACAGCTTTCAGTTCAAGCGCCCAGACAGTGGTCTGATCAACGGTGTGGGGCGGTGTGAGATTCACAGCGCCTCCCTTCGCTTGATTTCCTGTTCAATGCGCACCTGGATGTCACTCCAGTCGAGCAGATACTGACGACGCGCCGCCTCGAACAAGCCCAGAGCCGTGACCAGCACAAAGCCGGCCCCAAACCAGCTGTGCACACTCAGTGCGTCCAGCGACAGACCCGCATAACGAAGTGTGGAGCCCAAAGCTGCATTCAATTGGAGATGGTAGACCATCTCGATCCAGGCTCCGGCACCCAGCAACGCCACCAGACCCAGCGCACCCAACCCCACGTAGGCCACCCACAGACGACGCAAATGCCCGAAGCTGGCCACCCGAAGATTCATCATGATGAGGCTGGCTATGCCGCCCGGGGCATACATGACCATGAACAAGAACACCAGGCCCAGATACAACAGCCAGGCTTTGGTCAGCTCCGACAGCAACACACTGGCCAGTATCATCAAGACCGCACCAATGATGGGGCCAAAGAAGAAGGTGGCTCCACCCAGGAACGTGAACAGCAGATACGCGCCGGAGCGTGCGGCGCCGACAACTTCAGCCGTCACGATTTCGAAATTAAGCACCGCCAAACCACCCGCAATCCCGGAGAAAAAACCTGCAATCATGAAGGCCAGATAGCGCACATGCTGGGTGTTGTAGCCAATGAATTCCACCCGTTCGGGGTTGTCACGCACGGCATTGAGCATGCGGCCCAAGGGCGTGCGGGTGAACGCAAACAGCAAGGCCACACACACAAAGGTGTAACAGGCAATCAGGTAATACACCTGAATTTGTGGTCCGAAGGTGATGCCCAGGAATGGCTGGCCCGCTACACGGTTACCAGAAACACCAGCCTCCCCGCCAAAAAATTCGGAGAACATCAACGACATGGCCGAGACCAGCTCAGCCATGCCCAAGGTAATCATGGCAAAGGTGGTGCCTGACTTACGGGTGGTCACATACCCGAATAAGGACGCAAAGAACAAACCACCCACGCCTCCCACCAGCGGCACAAGACTCACCGGCAGAAGAAGCGTTCCGGCACTCACCGCATTGAGTGCGTGCATGGCCAGGTACCCACCGAGACCGGTGTACACCGCATGGCCAAAACTCAGCATGCCGCCCTGCCCCAACAATAGGTTGTAGGACAGGCAGGCAATGATGGCAACCCCCATCTGACTCAGCATGGAGTGCGACAGATTGCTTTTGAACACCAGCGGCGCCACCAGCAGCAGCGCGGCAAACAAACTCCAGATCAACCAGCGCCCCACGTTGTAGGGCTTGAAGGCGTACACAGGACGCGTCATGATCATCCTTCCCGTGTACCCAGCAACCCTTTGGGCCGGAAGATCAGAATCAGCACCAGCATGAGGTAAGGCAAGATAGGCGCTATCTGTGACACCGTGAGTTTGGCCACCGAGTTGTTCTGGGCTGAGGTCGACAGCGTGATGCCCAATTGACGCAGCACATCCAGGACGGACAGATCAACTGCCACCGCATAGGTTTGCAAGAGGCCAATCAAGATCGACGCCAAAAATGCGCCGGTCAGGGAACCCATGCCACCCACCACCACCACCACAAAGATCACCGAGCCAACCGTGGCCGCCATCGCGGGCTCCGTCACAAAGGTGCTGCCGCCGATCACGCCAGCCAACCCGGCCAGTCCGGTACCCATGCCAAACACCTGCATGAAAATGCGAGGAACATTGTGGCCAAGGGACTCCACCATTTCCGGATGGGTTAACGCGGCCTGGATGATCAAACCGGTCCGTGTGCGCGCCAACACCCACCACAGACTGCCCATCATGGCCAGCGCCGTGATCATCACGAATCCACGCGTGGCAGGAAACGGTGAGCATCGCACGGGACCTGCCATCGTGTCAGCGCACAAGGCAGTTGCGCTGCCCCAGACCCAGGATAACCCCTCGAGGGGGTGCTGAATCAGGGTGAACAAAGGTCCTTGTAACAAGGCCGGTGGCGGGAACTCCACCGCCACGCGTCCCCAGACCAGCTGCACCACCTCCAGCACAATGTAGGACAGGCCAAAGGTCACCAGCAGTTCGGGCACATGGCCATAGACGTGTACCTTGCGCAGGCTGGCACGTTCAAACGCGGCGCCCAGCACGCCGGTAAGAATGGGCGCCAACACCAACGCGGGCCAGAAACCGATCAGTCCGCTCAGCGTGTAACCCCCATAGGCGCCCAGCATGTAGAAGCTGGCATGGGCGAAGTTCAACACGCCCATCATGCTGAAAATCAGCGTCAAGCCCGAACTCAGCATGAACAACAACAAGCCATAACTCAGGCCGTTGAGGGTCGAGATGATTAAAAACTCCATGGGGGAACCCAGTCGCAGGCGCCATCGGGCGCCTAACTCACACCAGAAAGATCAGGACGGCGCCTTCATCTGGCAACTGGTGGGCGTGCTGGAGACATAAGACTCGAAAGTCTTGACCGGCACCAGGGTCATGCCGGTGTTCTCCGGTGAGTACGGATGCTTCTTATCGGCCTTGGTCCACATCGTCAGGTACAGCGGTTGCTGCAACTGGTGATCGAGTTTGCGCATTTCCACTTCACCGCTGAAGCTTTGATACTTCAGACCATGCAGCGCTGCGGCCACTTTGACCGGGTCGGTGGATTTGGCTTTTGCCATGGCTTCTCCCAGGCCGGCAAAGATATGAATCACAGAGCCGGTGTAGAAGTCGTCATTGAAGCGCTTCTTGAAATCAGCCATCCATTTGTCCATTTGCCCACCCATGTTGTAGTGCTGGTAGGAAATTTGGAAGACGCGGCCGTCACCACCGGTACCCAACGCTGTCGGTGTTCCGGTCACACCGGTGTAGTAGGTGAAGAATTTACCGTTGTAGCCACCTTCGTTGGCGGCCTTGACCAGCAGCGCCAAGTCCGAGCCCCAGTTGCCGGTGATCACCGTGTCCGCGCCAGAAGCTTTGATCTTGGCGATGTAGGGGGCGAAGTCACGCACCTGGGCCAGAGGGTGAAGGTCTTCGCCCACAATCTGCACATCCGGACGCTTGCGGGCCAGGTTCTCCTTGGCGAATTTGGCCACTTGATGACCGTGCGAATAGTTCTGATTCAGCAGGTAGACCTTCTTGATGTCCTGCTTGTCTTTCATGTAGGTGGTCATGGCCTCCATCTTCATGGAGGTGTCGGCGTCAAAGCGGAAGTGCCAGTAGCTGCACTTGCTGTTGGTCAGGTCCGGATCCACAGCCGAGTCATTGAGGTAGATCCCCTCTTTGCCGGGGTTGCGTTCGTTGTGCTTGTTGATGGCATCGATCAGCGCCAGCGCCACGGACGAGCCGTTGCCCTGGGCGATGTAGCGCACGCCCTGGTCGATGGCCGCCTTCAGCGCATTCAGGCTCTCGGTCGGGCTGAGCTTGTTGTCGATGAAGCTGACCTCGAACTTGACGCCGGCAGGGTTGGTGGCGCTGTACTTCTCGGCGAAGAACTGGTAGCTCTTGCTCTGGTTCACGCCCACCGGGCCCAGCAGGCCCGACAGCGGGTCGATGCGCACGAGCTTGACGACCTGGCCCGCCAGGGGCTTGGCAGCCGCCGCCTTGGCTGCAGGGGCAGGAGCCTTGGCCGCCGCCTGGGCCAATGCCAGACCCGCGCTGCCGGCAAGGGCCAGCCCGACAGTGGCGCTGAGCAGTTGACGACGCGACTTCGTGGGGAAACGCTGCATGGGAAAACTCCAGGAGGCAGGGTGAGGGACGATGAATGCCAGCATGTGCCGACGAGGCCGGGAGCCTATACGAAGGCGGTGCGCCCGGTGGGCAGGGACTACCACTAAACCCTGCCCGGCAGCGGGCCTACCGCCAACGGGGCCGGGCTCAGGCGGAGGGCAGGCTGTGCGACTTGAACTGCTCGCGCAGCTTCATCTTCTGCATCTTGCCCGTCGCCCCGAGCGGGATCGCCTCGACGAACACGACGTCATCGGGAACCTGCCACTTGGCGACCTTGCCGGCATAGAAGTCGATCAGCTCTTCACGGCCGAGCGCAGAACCTGGCTTCCTCACCACCACGAGCAGGGGCCGCTCGTCCCACTTCGGGTGTGGCACCCCGATGCACGCCGCCATGGCCACGCCCGGGTGGGCCATGGCGATGTTTTCGACGTCGATGGAGCTGATCCACTCGCCGCCGGACTTGATCACGTCCTTGCTGCGGTCGGTGATCTGCATGAAACCGTCGGCGTCTATGGTGGCGACGTCGCCGGTGGGAAACCAGCCGTCCACCAGCGGGTCACCGCCTTCGCCCTTGAAGTAGCTCGAGATGATCCAGGGCCCGCGCACCAGCAGATCGCCGCTGCTGCGGCCGTCCCAGGGCAGTTCCCTCCCC
>VEQI01000119.1 GCA_018883305.1 Limnohabitans sp.
GGGTGGCGGGGGCGCTGGTGCTGGCTCTGGTGGATGGTCGGTTGAACTGGCGCATGCTGAATGAATCGATGCATGCCACGGCGCGGACCACCTCCATGATTGCGCTGATTCTTTTTGGTGCCTATTTTCTCAACTACATCTTGTCCTCCCTGGGGGTGCCTCAGATGCTGGCCAAGTTCCTCACCGGCTTGCCCTTGCCGGGCTGGGCCATCATGCTGGTGATCATTGGTTTTTATCTGGCGCTGGGCACCTTCATGGAAGGCATGTCCATGGTCATCACCACGATTCCCTTGCTGTTTCCTGTGGTCAAGGCCCTGGGCTACGACCCCATCTGGTTTGGCGTGGTGATCACCATGCTGGTGGAGATAGCCATGATCAGCCCGCCTGACGGCACGGTGCTGTATGTCTTGCAAGGCATGCGGCGCCAGCCCGGTCCCATCACCGACGTGTTCATGGGCGTGTTGCCTTTCATGGCGGTCTACATGCTGGCGATTGGCATCTTGATGGTGTTCCCCGCCATTGCGCTGTGGCTGCCAGCCGCGGTGATGTGAGGCCTGCGCCAATCGTTCCCCATTCCTGTTTGGCGATGTTGTCGCCACATGTGTACAACGAGGATTTTCAACATGACTACGCTTCATTTCGCTGCTGCCTGCCTGGATGGTCAGACATCGCATACCCGTTTGCTGACCGTCACCCCCACTGAGTTGGTGATTGCCGGCTGGACGGGGCGCAACCACGCCGCGATTGAACACCACATTCATGAACTGGAAGCCTTGGGTGTGCCACGGCCTTCCACCGTGCCCTTGTATTACCGTGTCAGCCACCAGCAACTGACGCAAGCGGACACTGTGCAGGCCCTGGGGGTGGAGAGCTCCGGCGAGGCCGAGCCGGTGCTCTTTTTCACGCAGGGTGAATGGTGGCTCACGGTGGGGTCCGATCACACCGATCGGCAAGTGGAAACGTATTCGGTGGCGGTTTCCAAGCAGATGTGTGCCAAACCCTTGGCACGTGTGGCCTGGCGCTGGTCCGACGTGGTGGCGCGCCAGGACGCGTTGTGGCTTCGCTCGCGCATCTGGGAAGACGGGGCGTGGGTGTTGTACCAGGAGGGGCAGTTGTCGGGCATCCGTCCGCTGGAGTCCTTGCGGGATGGTTATTGGAGGGCGGGATCGGTTCTAGAAGGTTGCTTCATGTTCTGCGGCACCTTCGCGGCCAAGCCCAATGCCAAGGGCGTGGCCATTCGCCCGGCCGAGCGCATGCAGCTGGAACTGGAAGACGCCGAGCATCATCGGCATCTGTCGCATACCTATGCCACGCAGACCCTGCCCGTGGTGAGTTGAGAGGAACGCGCAATGACGTCGACAAGCTCCGTGGTGGGACAGGACAAGCGTTGGCAGTTCTGGATTGATCGTGGCGGCACGTTCACCGACATCGTGGGCAAACGGCCGGATGGCCGCCTGGTCACACACAAGCTGCTGAGCGAAAACCCCGAGCATTACCGCGACGCTGCCGTGGCTGGCATTCGTCATCTGTTGGGATTGACGGCTGGTCAAGCCATCTCTCCCCAGCAGGTGGCCTGCGTGAAAATGGGCACCACCGTGGCCACCAACGCCTTGTTGGAACGCAAGGGTGAGCCCACGTTGCTGGTGACCACCCAGGGATTTCGCGATGCCCTGCGCATTGCTTATCAAAACCGTCCTCGGTTGTTTGACCGTCACATCGTGTTGCCCGAGCTGCTGTATAGCGAGGTCATCGAAGCCCAAGAGCGGGTCGGTGCGCATGGCGAGGTGTTGCAAGCGCTGGATCAGGCCAGCCTGCGATCTCAACTGCAAGCGGCGTATTCGCGTGGACTGCGCAGCGTAGCCATTGTGTTCATGCATGGCTACCGGTACACCGAGCATGAAGCGCTGGCGGCCTCCATGGCGCGTGAGATCGGGTTCACCCAGGTGAGTGCTTCGCACCAGGTGAGTCCTCTGATGAAGCTGGTCAGTCGGGGCGACACCACCGTGGTGGATGCCTATCTCTCGCCCATTTTACGACGCTACGTGAACCAGGTGTCCAGCGAGATGCCCGGCGTGCCCTTGTACTTCATGCAGTCCTCGGGGGGGCTGACGGATGCGCATGCGTTCCAGGGCAAAGATGCCATTCTTTCTGGACCAGCGGGGGGCATTGTGGGCATGGCTCGGACCGCCGACCTGGCTTTTTCTGAAGGTCCCACAGGCCATGAGCCTGCCGTGCTTCAAGGCCAGACGCGCGTGATTGGCTTTGACATGGGCGGCACCTCCACCGACGTCAGTCATTACGCCGGTGATTTCGAGCGTGAATTTGAAACCCAGGTGGCCGGCGTGCGCATGCGTGCACCCATGATGAGCATTCATACCGTGGCGGCTGGTGGCGGCTCGATTTTGCAATTTGATGGTGCACGTTTGCGCGTGGGGCCACAAAGCGCGGGCGCCAACCCAGGACCGGCCAGTTACCGCCGTGGTGGCCCACTGGCGGTGACCGACGCCAATGTGATGGTGGGCAAGATACAACCGGAATTTTTCCCGGCCGTGTTTGGACCTCATGCGAACGAACGTCTGGATGCCCAGGTGGTGAAGGCTCGCTTTGAAGCTATGCTGGCCGACATTCGTGCCATCAGTCCTGATACAGCTCCCACCAGCGCGCATGCACTGGCCGAAGGTTTCATCCAGATTGCGGTGCAGCAGATGGCCAATGCCATCAAGAAAATCTCGGTGGCACGCGGTTATGACGTCACACGCTACACCTTGCAGTGCTTTGGCGGGGCTGGCGGCCAACACGCCTGCGGCGTGGCCGATGTGCTCGGCATGGAGCGGGTGCTGGTGCATCCGCTGGCGGGTGTGCTTTCAGCCTATGGCATGGGCTTGGCCGATCAGAGCCTGATTCGCGAGCAGGCCATCGAGACCCGACTGGAAGCCGCTTCCCACGCAGAATGGTCGCTTCAATTGGAGGCGCTGGCACAGCGTGCGCAAGCGGCGCTGTCTTCCTCCTCACTGGTGGGAGCGGGGAGGACCGATGCCGCGCAAGGCATCGATCTGCATCGCCGTGTGCATGTGCGTTACGAAGGCACCGACTCTGCGCTCATCGTCCCTTACGGCAGCGTGGAAGACATTCAGCAGGCCTTTGAAGCCGCTTACCGTCAGCGCTTTGCCTTCCTCATGACGGGCAAGGCCTTGATCGTGGAAGCCGTGTCTGTGGAGGCCGTGATACGCGGTGAAGCGGCCGATGAACCACGCCTGCCTGTGCACCCCCTGCGTGAGGTACCACGTCGGGCCACCGTGCCGGTTTACAGCGGTGGTCGTTGGCATGACGCTGCCCTGGTGGTGCGTGAGGACCTGCGTGCGGGCGACCGCATTGACGGCCCCGCCATCATCGCCGAGCGCAATGCCACCACCGTGGTGGAACCTGGCTGGCAGGCACGACTGACCAGCCTGGATCATCTGGTGCTGCTGCGCGTGCAGGCCCGCGAACAGACCTTTGCCGCCGGCACCCGTGTGGACCCGGTGCTGCTGGAGGTGTTCAACTACTTGTTCATGAACATCGCCGAGCAGATGGGGTTGCAACTGCAGAACACGGCATATTCGGTCAACATCAAGGAGCGCTTGGACTTCTCCTGCGCCATCTTTGACATCGAAGGCAACCTGATTGCCAATGCCCCGCACATGCCGGTGCACCTGGGCTCGATGGGGGAGAGCATCAAGACTGTCATTCACGAAAACCGCGGTCGCATGCAGCCGGGCGATGTGTTTGTGTTGAACGACCCCTACCATGGCGGCACGCATTTGCCCGACGTCACCGTCATCACGCCGGTGTATTTGCCTGATTCGGACAAAGCCTCCGAGCCGGTGTTTTACGTGGGTTCTCGTGGTCACCAGGCCGACATTGGCGGCACCTCGCCGGGTTCCATGCCGCCGTTCTCCAAGCACATTGACGAAGAGGGCGTGCAGATCCAGAACTTTAAGCTGGTGTCAGCAGGCGTGCTGCGTGAGGCCGAAATGGTGGCCTTGCTCTCCAGCGGCCCTTATCCCAGCCGCAATCCGGCGCAGAACATGGCGGACCTGCGCGCACAAATTGCGGCCAATGAAAAAGGGGTGCAGGAATTGCGCCGCATGGTGCAGCAGTTTGGACTGGACGTGGTTCAGGCTTACATGCGGCATGTGCAAGACAACGCTGAAGAATCCGTGCGACGCGCCATCACTCGACTGGCCCATCGATTCGGTGGTCAGGCGCGGCATGAATTCACGCTCCCGATTGACAACGGTGCACGCATTCAGGTGGCCATCTCCATCGATGCCAACGAACGTCGTGCGAAGGTGGACTTCACCGGGACGTCAGCGCAGCAGACCAATAACTTCAATGCGCCGCGGGCCGTGTGCATGGCGGCGGTGCTCTATGTTTTCCGTACCTTGGTGGACGATGACATTCCGCTCAATGCGGGCTGCCTGCGACCCATCGAGGTCATCATTCCTGAAGGCAGCATGCTGAATCCGCGCCCGCCCGCCTCCGTGGTGGCTGGCAATGTGGAGACCTCCAGTTGCATCACCAACGCCTTGTACGGGGCCCTGCAGATCATGGCCAGCAGTCAGCCCACGGTGAACAACTTCACCTTTGGCAACGATCGGGTGCAGTACTACGAAACCATTTCGGGTGGCAGTGGCGCTGGTCCGCTGTTTGATGCACAGGGACTGGTGTGCGGTGGTTTTGAGGGCACGTCGGTGGTACAGACCCACATGACCAACTCACGTCTGACCGATCCCGAGGTGCTGGAGTTCCGTTTCCCCGTACGCCTGTTGGGCTATGAGATCCGGCATGGTTCCGGGGGCGCCGGGCGTTTCCCGGGCGGAGATGGTGGCATACGTCGTGTGCAATTCCTGGAGCCCATGACGGCAGCCATTCTGTCCAACGGCCGGGATTACCCCGCCTTCGGCATGGACGGTGGGGAGCCGGGCGCACCTGGCATTAACCGCGTGGTGCGAACCAGTGGTCAGGTGGAGTCGCTGGGGCACATCGGCCAGGTCGAGATGCAGCCCGGCGATGTGTTCGAGATTCACACCCCGGGCGGCGGGGGATATGGTCGAAAGGACTGAACGATGAAGACATTTTCCTGGCAGTGGTTGACCCTGGCCCTCCTGGCTGTGGGCAGTGCGTCCGTTCAGGCGCGGGTGACGCGCATCGTGATTGATGAAACTCGGCCCATGGCTCCGGTGGCGGGACAAGCCAACGCCATTGCTTATGAGCAGGTGGCGGGACGTGCGTTCGGCGAACTGGACCCCAAGCTGCCGCAGAACGCCATCATCCAGGACATTGAGCTGGCCAAGGACGCTGACGGCAAGGTGCGCTACATGGCGTCATTCGTCATCTACAAACCGGTGGACCTCAAGCAGGCCAGCGGGCTCATGTGGCACGACGTGCCCAACCGTGGTCGTGTGTTCCCATATGCACCAGAGGAATTTGCGGTAGGCGATGTGGGCTTGGCCAGCGCCTGGCAGGGCGACAACGCCGGCGCCACCACGGTGCGACCCACGGCCACGGTCAATGGTTTGCAGTTTCTTCAAGTGCCGGTGGCACGCCAAGCGGATGGTTCAGCCGTGACGGGGCGTGTGTTTGCGCGAATTGTGAACCGTTCGGGTCCGTCCTCACAGCCATTGATGGTGCAGACCAATCCGGTGCCCTACAAACCCATCAGCCTGGACACACGAAAGTCCACGTTGGTGTCACGGGGGCGTGAAAACATGCGGGGAGAGGTGTTTGACGAGCAAGTCATTGCCGACAGCGATTGGACCTGGGCCAAGTGCGATGCGCAAAACCCGTTCCCTGGTCAACCCGATCCCACCCAGATCTGTCTCAAAGCTGGGTTTGATCCGAAGCGGCTCTACCAGGTGAGCTTTGAGGCGCAAGACCCGTATGTGCTGGGCATTGGTTTCGCCGCCTGGCGTGATGTGGGCGTTTTCTTCAAGCAGGCCAAAGTCGACGACACCGGCACCCCGAATCCGCTGGCGGGTGTGGTCAAGCACAGCATTGGTCGAGGGGTGTCGCAGTCGGGCAACTATCTGCGTGGTTGGCTGCACCTGGGCTTCAATCAGGACGAAGCGGGACGCCCGGTGCACGATGGTCTGTGGCCCATCATTGCGGGTCGTCGCATCGCCTTGAATTTCCGCTGGGCACAACCGGACGGCGTGCTGGAGCTCTATCAGGCGGGCAGCGAGGGGCCTCAGTGGTGGTTGCCTCATCCTGATCCGGTGCGTCAACTGCCTGCGGCCGGGATCCTGGATCGTTGTTTGCGCACCAACACCTGCCCCAAGATCATGGAACACTTTGGTTCAGCCGAAGTGTGGGCCCTGAAGCTCTCGCCTGAGTGGATTGGCACCGACGCACAAAAGGATCTGCCGCTGCCACCATTTGTTCGTCGCTATTACATTGCCGGCAGCAACCACGGCGGTGGCGCCGGTGGCTTTGACACCAGTCTGCCTGGTGTGGGGTTGCCGACGGCCGGGCCCATGTGCCCGGGCAACAATTTTGGTCAGGCGGTGTTGCCAGCCAATCCGATGCCGCACAAGGAAACCGTGAATGCACTGCGCGTGCATTTCCGTCAATGGGTACGCCATGGCGTGGAGCCGCCACCCAGCCGGTACCCCATGATGGCGCGTCAGGAGCTGGCTGTGGCAGAAAAGACGGCGCTGGGTTATCCCAACTTGCCTGGACTGCGAGCCACCATCCCCGAGAAGGACTTCATCATGCCGGTGCATGATTACGACTGGGGCCCAGAGTTCCGTCCCATCGATGGCTCCGGCATTCCCAGCCTGGCTCCTCCTCGCATCAAGCAAGTGCTGACCATGTATGCCCCCAAAGTGGATGCCGATGGCAATGAACTGGGTGGCGTGCCTGTGGTGTTGGCCGATGCGCCGCTGGGAACCTATCTGGGCTGGAACGTCACCGCCCCCGGTGACAAGCCCTTCCATCAGCACGAGATTTGTAATTACGTGGGAGGTATGGTGCCATTTGCACGTACTCAAGCCCAGCGCCAAGCACAAGGCGATACGCGATTGTCACTGGAAGAGCGCTACGGTAGCCACGACGGCTACGTGCAAGCGGTGCGACGCGCTGCACAACGCGCTCAACAGGAAGGTTTCCTGCTGCCAGAAGACGCCCGCCAGTTGATCGACGCTGCCCAGAAAAGCCAGGTCCTGCGCTGAGCAGCGATCAAGGCTTCTGGTTGTCTGCGGCGTAGGTTTGCCCCAGTGCCAACAGCTCGGGTGTACCGATCACGTCATTGAGTTGGTTGAAGTTGAGCATTTGCTCACGCACGGGGTCAGTGGTGCCGTGGGTCTTCAGGCTGCCGAAGTACGTTTGCAGGCCTGCAGCGACCCAGCGCGCCGTGCCGCCCGGGAAGATGACGATGCGAAAACCGATCTCGCCCAGTTGGTCTGCGCTCTTCACCGGGGTGAGGCCGCCTTCGATCATGTTGGCCAGGAGTGGGACGCGATGTGCAAAGCGGTCGCAGGCGCGCTTCATGTCGTCTTGTGAGCGCAAGGCCTCGATGAACAACGCATCGACGCCGCATTCCAGATACGCCTGAGCGCGCTCGAGCGCGGCATCCACGCCTTCCACAGCCACGGCGTCAGTGCGTGCCAGGATGAGGGTGTTGGATGAGCGACGTGCATCCAGGGCTGCACGCAATTTGCCTTGCATCTCTTGCGTGGAGACCACTGCTTTGCCAGCCAGGTGGCCGCAACGCTTGGGAAAGTCCTGGTCTTCCAGTTGAATCATGGCTGCGCCTGCGCGTTCAAAGTCACGCACCGTGCGTTGCACATTCAGGGCATTGCCGTAGCCGGTGTCACCATCCACGATGACCGGCAACTGCACACGGTCCGTGATGCGTGCCAGCACGTTGGCGGTTTCACTGGCGGTGGTGAGGCCCACATCGGAGCGGCCCAGCTGGGTGTAGGCCACGGCGCCGCCAGAGAGATACAAGGCCTCGAAGCCGGCTTGCTGTGCCAACAGCGCCGTCAGGGCGTCGTACACGCCAGGGGCCAGCAAAGGGCGCGGTTGCGCCAGGCGTTCACGCAGTGACAAGGTGGTGTGGCTCATTCTGGTTTGACGCCGGTGGCGCTCACAATTTTTCCCCAACGGGTGATTTCAGATTTGACGAATTGACCAAACTCGGCGCGCTGGCTGTTCATGACCAGCAGGCCTTCGCTTTTGAAGCGTTCACGCATGGCGGGCGTGGTCAGCGCCTCACGGGTGGCTTGCGCGAAACGGTCAGCCAGTTCTGGCGGCATGCCCGCAGGACCAAAGAGACCGTACCAGGAACTGAAATCAAAGCCGGGCAGGGCTTCGGCAATCGCTGGTATCTGTGGGAAGTCCGCCAGACGGTGCGCACTGGTGACGCCAATGGCCTTCACCTTGCCCGCGCGCAGCAACTGTTGAACACTGGCCACCCCGGAGATGGCCAGATCGATTTGACCGGCCACCACATCCTGCAGGGCCGGCCCCGTGCCTTTGTAGGGCACACTGGTGATCTGAATGCCGGCATCGAGCTTGAGCATTTCGCCCGCCAGATGGTTGGAGCTGCCCAGGCCCGCGATGGCGAGGTTCAATTTGCCGGGCTGTGATTGCGCATAGGCCACCAACTCGCGGACATTGTTGGCCTGCAGGCTGGTGCGTGCCACCAGGATGGCGGGCAGACTGGCAA
>VEQI01000441.1 GCA_018883305.1 Limnohabitans sp.
CCTGCGCGTGATTTGGCAAGCGCGCTGCTCAAGCTGTACCAGGACAATGCCTCCACCTTGACGCCCGACCCCGTGTATGTCGCGTTTTACTACTCGCACCCGCCAGCCTCGCAACGGTTGGCGCGCATGAACCCATGAAGCAACGCGGGCTGGTCATTGCCAGCCATGGTCGGCATGTGGTGGTGGAAGCCGAAGACGGTTCACGTCGGCTTTGCCATCCGCGCGGCAAGAAAAACCAGGCCGTGGTGGGAGACCGCGTGCAGTGGCTGCCGAGTTCGGACGAAGGCAGCATCGAATCGGTGGAGAAGCGCCGCAATCTTTTTTATCGCCAGGACGAGATCCGCACCAAATCATTTGCGGCCAACCTGGACCGCTTGCTGGTGCTGATTGCGGCTGAGCCCGAGTTCTCGCAAGAGCAACTCACACGCGCGCTGATCGCTGCCGAGGCTGAGGGCATTCAGCCGCTCATCGTGCTCAACAAGCAAGACTTGACGCAGCCCTTCCAGGCGGCCTGGGCGCGACTGGCGCCCTATCGCGCCATGGGTTACGAGATGTTGCCCCTGTCCCTGACCTCAGACCAGGGCCCGGATGGTCTGCAAGCCTTGTCCCAGCGACTGGCCGGTCAAACCACCCTGGTGCTGGGTCCCTCCGGTGCCGGCAAGAGCAGCCTGATCAACCGGCTGGTGCCCGACGCGGGCGCGGCCACGGGAGCGCTGTCGGTTGCCTTGCAGTCAGGCCGTCACACCACCACCACCACCACCTGGTACTGGGTGGACCGTGCGCAGCACACGGCCCTGATCGATTCGCCTGGTTTCCAAGCTTTTGGCCTCCATCATCTGGCCCCCACCGCCCTGCCCGGCCTGATGCCGGACTTGCGCGAGCATGCCGGTGACTGCCGTTTTTACAACTGCACCCATCGACACGAACCAGGCTGCAGCGTGCAAGCCGCTGTGACGCGCGGCGACATCAGCGACACGCGCTACCGGCTGTATCAGCAGTTATTTGAAGAGTTGTCGCAGCCCGCGTATTGAAGGTCACAGGCCCATGCCATCGGCGCGATGCCCAGGGGTAGCCATCATGCCGATGCTTCAGCGGTCGAGGGACGTCAACCCAGCAGGCGCGCCAGCGTCAGCAAAGCCAGCAACACCAGCCACATCACCACGGTGCGCCACACCAGGCCCACGATGCTGCGAAAGTGCGCCAGCTCGGGCTCGCGTCCAGGCGTGCTGGGGCTGTCCAGGCGGTCTTCGTCAGACAGGGCGTTCTGGGGCTTCAAGCCTTCACCGCCCAGGCGCACATTGACCGCACCTGAGGTGGCGGCCAGCACGACGCCATCGTTGTCATCGGGAAATTGCTGGGCATGGGTGCGCCAGCAGTCAATGGCTTCTTCAAAATTGCCCACGACAGCGAACGACAAGGCCGTCATGCGCGCTGGCACCCAGTCGATCAGGCGCCAGGCCTGGGCGGACAGCCGGCTGAGCGGTTCGCTGGCCAGGGGAGAGCCGTCCCCATGAACGCCACCCGAACGCCACAGGCGACTGCCAAACTCACTCATGCGATAGAGCACCGCGCCCGCTGGTCCCAGGCCCAACGCGGCCAGCACCGAGAACCAAGCCAGCACCCCAAAGACGTGACGATGCGCCGCCACCACCGAGTGCTCGATGACATGGCGCACGATCTCATGGCGTGGCAACAAGCTGGCATCCACCTGCTTCCATTGCGCCAGCAGTTCACGGGCTCGGGTTTCGTCACCACTGTCCAGGGCGTCCCGAATGTCGGTGAAATGGTGACTGAACTGACGAAAGCCCAGGGTGGGATACAGCAGCGCCACGCTCCACAGCATGGCCACCGGCCAGCCGAACCAGGCCAGCAGGGCCCAGTGCACGAGGCAAGCCAGCACGGTGGGGCCCAGCACACGCAGCACCCAGGCGCTCAGGGCATGACCGTGTTGCCCTGCATCCAGCGTGCGTTGCATCCAGCGCGCAAATCGCCCCATGCCATCATGGATGGGGT
>VEQI01000442.1 GCA_018883305.1 Limnohabitans sp.
TTCTTGACCCCGGCAATGGCGCCCATGCCACCGCCACCCAGGCTGGCCAGGTCTGCCAGTGCAGACTGCGCCGTACTCTGCTGCTGCTTGGGCGGAATAAACACCACTTTGGCGGTAAACGTGGGGGGCACCGCAAAGGTTATGCCCAAAGCCGCCAGGCCAATAAGCAGCGGCCCCAGCACCAGCAGGCGCAGGTTGTCCACCACCACCTGCAGCAGGTCAAGCAGGCTGATTTCGTCGTCGCCCTCGGGCACGGCCGGGGACACGGGTGTAGAGTCGTTCATGCCGCCCCCTTAATTGCGCAGGGTTTTGACCGCGGCCGCGCCCAGGCCAAACTGGTAGAACAGCTGCGTCCAGTCTTTGGCGCCCATGATGAACTGGGTGTAGCTGCTGCGGCGGTCCAGCACCTCGGGCACAAAGACGGAGTCGCCGGGGCTGAGCTTCTTGTTGTTGATGAAGCTGCCGCCAAAGAGGGACGACTTGCGGGCGTTGCTCTCGATGGTGCCGTCGGCGCGGATGACCATCAGGTTGTCCAGGTCGGCCTCGCGGGTCAGGCCGGCCTTGTCGAGGTAGTCTTTGAGGGTGCTGCCCGACTTGTGGATGAACGAGGTTTCGGTGAACACGGCGCCAAAGACGCCCACGAAGCTGGGGGCATGGGGCACAGAAATTTGGTCACCGTCTTCCAGGGTGACCATGGGCAACTCGGGCTTGGCGGGGTCCATCTCTAGGGCGATGCGGCCGCTGGCTTTGAGGCCCTGCATGCGCGCCAGCAGGGACTTTTGGCCGGCCAGCTGGGCCTGCACGGTGTTGCCTTTTTCTTGGTCGGTCACGTTTTGCGTGGCCGTCGCGGCAAAGGAAGTGACCTCGGCCTCCAGGCGGCGAATGGCCTTGTTCAGGTTTTCTTGCTGTTGCAGTCGAGTGCTCTCGCGGCTGAACACGGTGCCAAACAGGTAGGCGTTTTTGCTCAAGCCGCCGGCGCGCTTGATGACGTCCAGCAAGGTGTCGCCCGCCTCGATTTGGTACACCCCCGGCACCCGCACCTCGCCACTCACGCGCACAAACTGGGTGCGCTTTTCCATGGGGATGGGGATGTCACTGACGCTGAAAATAGTGACCACGTCGCCGGCTTGCAGCAGCACATTGTCTTGCGGCGTTTTGTCTTTGATGGCGCGGCGCAGGTTGAAGGGAATCAGGCGGGTTTTGACCTCCTGGCCATCCAGCCGCTCGATGGCCGCGTAGTCCCAGTTGATTTCGTCCAGCAGGTTGCGCACGTCATTGACGGTGCGCTCACCTGCCCTGAGGGGCGCACGCTCTTGCTGCACCAGAATGTTTTTGCGGCTGTAGTAGTCGCGCTGAATCAGGGCCTCGGGCTCGGGAATGAGGTCGGCCACGCGCATGCCGGGCTTGAAGGCGTAGCGCAGCGGCTGCGCCACATTGCCGCGCAGGGTCACCGCGTTGGCAAATTCGGGGCTGAGGTTCAGGAGGGTGACCAGGTCGCCGTCGCGCAGGGGGGACTGCAAGCCGGCAGCGTCCAGCGCCAGCTCTTGCACTTCGCGGGGGGCTTTGTCCACCCCGGGGCGGATGCGCTCGATCAGCACCTTGCCGGTGGCCGACAGCACATGCTGGCCGCCGCTGTAGCGAATGAGGTTTTGCAGGGACTCTTGCGGGCCAGCCAGTTCGTAAACCGCTGCATTGTCCAGGGCCCCCACCAGGCCCACGCGCGGTCCGGCCGGGGGAATGACCACCACGTCGCCCGGCATCAGGCGGGCATCGGCCTGGGTGTCGCCGGAATGGATGAATTTGTACAAGTCCAGTGTGGTCACGGTCTGCCCGGCACGCACCAATTGAATGGCACGCATGCTGCCCGTGGCGGCTGGACCGCCGCTTTCAAAGAGAGCGCTCACTAGCGTGGAAAGGCTTGACACCGTGTAAGAGCCGGGCTTGCGGGCCTGGCCCACCACGAAAACCTGAATGGTGCGCAGGCGGCCCAGGGTGGCGC
>VEQI01000443.1 GCA_018883305.1 Limnohabitans sp.
TACCAGGCTCGGAAGGTGAGGGCTGGCAGGCCCAGTGCCGGCCCGGTGAGGACCTTGGGCGAGCGCAGTGTTTCCATGCGCGCGGAGGTAACCCAGGGGCCTTCCTGGCCAGGGTTGGCTTTGTCCAGCACGACCGCGTGAATGCCCAGCATCTTCAAGGCGGCGGCCG
This sequence comes from Limnohabitans sp., assembly GCA_018883305.1. Taxonomy (GTDB): domain Bacteria; phylum Pseudomonadota; class Gammaproteobacteria; order Burkholderiales; family Burkholderiaceae_C; genus Limnohabitans. The sequence goes on from VEQI01000443.1 coordinate 170, forward strand.
CTGTGAGACCCGCCATGCCACCGCCAATCACGACCACGTCCAGCACGGCCTGGCCGTCGTGCGTCTGAGGGGGGATCCAGGCTTTGGGAGGCAGCTCCAACCAGGCCAGGTCTTGGGCCAATCGCGCTTCCAGCGCGGCGAGTCCTTGAGGGTGTGCCATGGGTGCGTCCAAAGTCAGTCTACCGAGGCACCAGAATATTTCACCACATCCGCCCATTTGCGAATTTCACTGTCCAGGTGCTTGGCCAGGGCGTCTGGCGAGCCGCCGGCGGGCTCCAGGCCCATGCCCATGAAGCGTTGGCGTACTGCTGGGTCTGCCAGCAATTTGTTGACGGCCTGATTCAGTTTGGTGATGGCTTCAGCGGGCGCGCCTTTGGGGAACAGCAACGCGAACCAGGTCTGCGACTCGATCGGGAAGCCCAGCTCTTTCATGGTGGGCACGTCGGGCAGCACCGGCGAGCGCTGTGGCGCCAGCACGGCAATGGGCCGCACCTGGCCTGATTTGACCGCGCCTTGTGCACCCGTGATCAGGTGAAACATGAACTGGACCTGGTTGGTGATGAGGTCGCCCGTGGCATTGCCCACGTTGTTGTAGGGCACGTGCACGATGAAGGTCTGGGTTTGCTTTTTGAACAGCTCGGCGGCCAGGTGCATGGAGCTGCCGTTGCCGGATGATGCGTAGTTGAAGCGCCCTGGATGACTGCGAACCTGCTCGGTGAATTCCTTCAGGTTCCGGGCAGGAAAGCTGTTGTTCACCACCAAAATATTGGAGACGCCGCCGAGCAAGACGACGGGGTCGAAATCGTTGACGGGGTGAAAGGGCAAGCTCTTGTAAAGGCTGATGTTGGTGGCCAGGGTGCCGGCCCAGGCAAACAGCACGGTGTAGCCATCGTTGGGCGATTTGGCCGCAGCTGTGGCGCCAATGTTGCCGTTGGAGCCGCCGCGGTTTTCAATCACCACCCGCTGGCCCAGCACTTTGCCCAGCTCTTCCGAGAGCACGCGAGACAAGGGGTCGGCCGTGCCGCCACCGGCGTTGATGGGCACAATCATTTTCACGGGCTTGTTGGGCCAGCCATCGCCTTGTGCCATCACGGCCATGGGGGCCAACAGGAGTGGCAGGACTTTGCGCCAGAGGGCCGTGTGCAGAGCAGTCATGAGGGATCCTTGGGACGGGCACGCCAGCCGCGAAACCAGCGCCAAAAGAAAAAGGCGCTGAGCAGCATCATCACGGCTTGTGACACCAGGTGAAAAAAGTAAACCTTGCCATCGGTGGTGACCGTGGCGATGGGAATGACCAGGGTCAGGCAGGCAAAGAAAACGGCCAAGATCAGGTCGAACGGGTCGTACCGAACTTCTCTGACCAATTTCTCTTTGTCTGCCATGCCTGCGATTTTAGGACTTGCGGCAGCGCGCGCCGCTCAGCAGGGAAAGCCCAGGGCTTCGCGGAAGCGGTTCTTCAGGTAGACGCCGTCGCGCGAGGGCAGCACGCGAGGAATCTCGTCCTGGCGAATGTGCACTTGTGCCAGCAGCATGCCACTGCGCGCGTTGATGCGTTGCGCCAAGGCCGGTAGCTCGGTTTCTGAAAAGACTTCCTGCGCATGGCTGACACCGCAGGCTTTGGCCACGTCGGCCAGGCGGGTGCCCAAGCTGGTGTGGCTGCGCTGCATGCCGGTTTCGCCAAAGTGGCCGTTGTCCAGCACGACGATGGACAGGTTCTGGGGTTGTTGAGCGGCGGCCGTGGCCAGGCTGCCCATGCCCATGAGTTGTTCGCCATCGCCGGTGACGATCAGCACCGGTCGTTCGGGTTGGGCCAAGGCCAAGCCCAGGCC
>VEQI01000120.1 GCA_018883305.1 Limnohabitans sp.
GGCTGGAGGCAATCCACTGTGCAGTGGGCTCGTCCAGCGGTTCACCCGCCAGGAACAGCGCGCGCAGACTGGAAAGATCGTACTTGGACAAGTACGCCGGGTCTTGCTTTTTGAGCACGCGCACGGCCGTGGGTGCGCTGAACATCACGGTGACTTTGTACTTCTCGACCAGCTGCCACCAAATGCCTGCATCCGGACGTGTGGGCATGCCTTCATACATGATGGTCGCCATGCCGGCGATCAGCGGGCCGTAGATGATGTAGCTGTGACCCACCACCCAGCCGATGTCGCTGGTGGAGAAATACGTCTCACCCGGGTTACCCTGGAAGATGTGCTTCATGCTGGCGGCCAACGCCACGGTGTAGCCACCGGTGTCGCGTTGCACGCCCTTGGGCTTGCCCGTGGTGCCCGAGGTGTAGAGGATGTAGCTGGGGTGCGTGGAATCCACCCACACGCACGGCACGTTGGCGTTCAGGTGCTTGGCGCGCAGCGTGGCGTAGTCGTGGTCACGGCCAGCCACCGCCTGGTACGGCACCAGCTTGCGGTCCACAATGAGCACACCGGCGGGCTTGTGTGTGGCCAGTGACAGGGCTTCATCCAGCAGCGGCTTGTAGGGCACGCTCTTGCCCGAGCGCGAACCTGCTTCGGCGGCAATGACCACCGTGGGCTGCGAGTCGTCGATGCGCGAGGCCAGCGAGTGCGAAGCAAACCCGCCGAACACCACCGAGTGAATAGCCCCGATGCGCACACAAGCCAGCATGGCAAAGCAGGCCTCGGCGATCATGGGCATGTAAATGAGCACGCGGTCGCCCTTTTTCACACCCAACTCTTGCAAGATGGCAGCCATGCGCTGCACTTCCTCACTGAGCTCGCGGAAGGAGTACACCTTCTCCTGGTCGGTCTCGGTGGAGACGAAGATCAGCGCGGGCTGATCGGCGCGGTCCTTGAGGTGGCGGTCAACGGCGTTGTAGCAAAGGTTGGTCTGGCCACCCACGAACCACTTGGCAAAAGGAGGCCGGTCGTAGTCGCAAATCTGCTGGGGCTCGACGTGCCAATCAATCAGTTGGGACTGTTCGCGCCAGAAGCCGTCACGGTCTTCGATCGAGCGGCGATGAAAATCGGCATAAGCACCCATGCAAGACTCTCCTCAAGGATTCTGTGAATTCCCCCGAAATTATGAGGAGCGGACTTGCTACAAGCTGACTCTGCTGTTTATTTGATCAGGGCCTGTACGGCTTTGAACTGGGGATGCTCGGCGCTTCTGAGCCACTCAAACGCCACCATTTCGGTGGTCAGCAGCTCGGCACCGGCAGCAGCCAGACGGTCAAAGGCGGCGTCGCGGTTGCGCTCGGTGCGTGACCCACAAGCATCGGTCACCACCCACACGTCAAATTCTTCTTCCAGCAGGCCCAGGGCCGTTTGCAGCAGGCACACGTGGGCTTCACAACCCGCCACCACCACCGTGTTGCGGGCCGGGGCCGGGACGGCTTTTTGCAGATGGCGCGGCAGGCTGCGGGCATTGCCTGACGGGGCACTGGCTTGCGGGCGCAGCCACTCGACCAGGCCTTCCTCGCAGGCGCCGAAAGCCATCTTGGCCAGCGTGCGACGGCATACCTCCCGTATCTCAGGAGGATTGGGCCCCAGGCGCTCAGGGTTTTGCTCGGTGCCCCAGGTGGGCACTTTAAGCAGTTGTGCCATTTGCGCCAGGCGCACGCCATTACGCAGCACTGCCTCGGCCTCGTGCAGGGCTGGCATCAGTTTCGTCTGGTAGTCCACCAGCACCAGCTGGGAGTCTTGCACATCCAACAACATGAGAACACTTTCGGAAAGGGAAGGACCGTTTCTAACATACACGACCCTCCTGGCCGGGTTCGACCCCTGCGCGTTTGCTTAAGTATTAGGTAAAATGCCCGCCATGTTCAGACAACTGATCCTCGTGCTGTGTCTGTGGACAGGCGTTGCGCATGCAGCGCCCTCCTCCAGTGCCACTGACGACATCGAAAAGTTTCTGGCCGACCGCGGGCTCATCAGCCAAATGGAGCAGTTGCGCCAACGCATGAGCCAGCAGGCCTCTGACCTGGTGGTCAATGCCATGGGCTTTCTGGGCGTGCCGTACCGTCGGGGTGGCAATAACGCCGAGTCTGGATTTGATTGCAGCGGCTTTGTACGCGCCATGTATGAGCAAACCGTGGGTCTGGTGCTGCCACGTCGCGCCCGCGATCAAGCCGCCGCCACGGAATCCATTGAACGCAAGGATCTCCAACCGGGCGACCTGGTGTTCTTCAACACCATGCGCGCCAAGTTCAGCCACGTGGGCATCTATCTCGGCGACAACAAGTTCATCCATTCACCCAAGCCGGGTGAGCAAGTCCGCATTGACGACATGCGCCAGGCCTACTGGGATCGGCGCTTCAATGGTGCGCGGCGGGTGAAGGACGGCCCTGCAGACAAGGCCGTGAACTGACAACTCTGATACAGAGCATCCCTTCAAAGAACTCACCCTGAAAAAAGCCGTCAGCCCTTTCGGATCTGACGACTGTGCACTAGAAGCGACAAGCGCGTTCAGCGCTTTTGCGGCGGCAAATCCGTGCAGCTGCCATGCGCCACTTCCGCGGCCATGCCCATGCTCTCACCCAACGTGGGATGAGGATGGATGGTCTTGCCAATGTCCACCGCATCTGCGCCCATCTCGATGGCCAAGGCAATCTCGCCGATCATGTCCCCCGCGTGCGTACCCACGATGCCACCGCCCAGGATCTTGCCGTGGCCGTGCGCCTCGGGTGAATCGTCGAACAGCAGTTTGGTGAAGCCTTCGTCGCGACCGTTGGCGATGGCGCGACCTGATGCCGTCCAGGGGAACAAGCCCTTCTTGACCTTGATGCCTTGCGCCTTGGCCTGGTCTTCCGTGAGACCCACCCACGCCACTTCAGGGTCGGTGTAGGCCACGCTGGGAATCACGCGAGCATTGAATGCCGCAGATGCCAGCTCCTTGTTGCCCTGAAGTTCACCGGCGATGACTTCAGCCGCCACATGCGCCTCATGCACCGCCTTATGCGCCAGCATGGGTTGCCCCACGATGTCACCGATGGCGAAGATGTGCGGCACGTTGGTGCGCATCTGGATATCGACGTTGATGAAGCCGCGATCGGTCACGGCCACACCGGCCTTGTCAGCGCCAATCTTCTTGCCATTGGGTGAGCGGCCCACGGCTTGCAAGACCAGATCGTAGGTTTGCGGTGCAGGCGCGCCCTCGCCTTCAAACGTGACCTCAATGCCCGCTGGCGTGGCCTTGGCGCCCACCGTCTTGGTCTTGAGCATGATGTTGTCAAAACGATGGGCATTCATTTTTTGCCACACCTTGACCAGGTCGCGATCAGCACCCTCCATCAGGCCGCCCAGCATTTCCACCACATCCAGACGTGCGCCCAGTGTGCTGTACACCGTGCCCATTTCCAGGCCGATGATGCCGCCACCCAGAATCAGCATGCGCTTGGGCACTTCCTTGAGCGCCAGCGCGCCGGTGCTGTCCACGACGCGCGGATCGTCCGGCATGAAAGGCAGACGCACGGCTTGCGAACCGGCGGCGATGATGCAGCGCTTGAACGCCACGACTTTCTTGCCACCGGTCTTGTCTTGCGCCGTGCCGCTGGTTTCTTCCACCTCGACATGGTTGGCACCCACGAAGTGGCCATACCCACGCACCACCGTCACCTTGCGCATCTTGGCCATCGCGGCCAGACCGCCGGTGAGTTTGCCGATGACTTTTTCCTTGTGGCTGCGCAGCTTGTCGATGCTGACCTTGGGGGCACCAAACTCGATGCCCAGGTCTCCCAGATGGGACACCTCGTCCATCACCGCCGCCACGTGCAGCAAAGCCTTGGAGGGGATGCAGCCGACGTTCAGGCACACGCCGCCCAAGCTGGCGTAGCGCTCCACCAGCACCACCTTCAAGCCGAGATCTGCAGCGCGGAATGCGGCGGAGTAACCGCCAGGGCCGGCACCGAGCACCAGCACATCGCAGTCGAGGTCGGCGGAACCGCCGAACGAAGCCGCCGTGGGCGCCACCACGGGTGCCGACGAGGCTACGGCAGCAACAGGTGCTGCAGCAGACGGTGCAGCGGCAAGTACCGGAGCAGCTGCACCCTCTTGCGCCTCCAGGCTCAACACCACCGAGCCTTCACTCACCTTGTCGCCCACCTTGACCTTGAGCGCTTTCACCACCCCCGCATGCGAGCACGGAATTTCCATCGAAGCCTTGTCAGACTCAACAGTGATGAGGCTTTGTTCAGGCTTAACCGTGTCACCCGGTTTGACCAGCAATTCAATGACGGCCACTTCCTTGAAGTCGCCAATGTCGGGAACCTTGATATCAATCAGTGCCATGACGGTGTTCCTCCCCGATCAGAGCATCACCCGGCGGAAGTCCGCCAGGATCTGACCCAGGTACGCGTTGAAGCGAGCGGCGGCAGCACCGTCGATCACGCGGTGGTCCCACGTGAGCGACAGCGGCAACATCAAGCGCGGCACAAACTCTTTACCGTTCCACACCGGCTCCATCTGGCTCTTGCACACACCCAGAATGGCCACCTCGGGGGCGTTGATGATGGGCGTGAAGTAACGCCCGCCAATGCCGCCCAGGCTGGAGATGGTGAAGGTGGCACCGGTCATGTCGGCCGGACCCAGCTTGCCATCGCGCGCCTTCTTGGCCAACTCGCCCATCTCTTGCGAAATTTGCAGCACGCCTTTCTTGTCGGCGTCCTTGATGACGGGCACCACCAGGCCATTGGGCGTGTCCGCCGCAAAGCCGATGTGCCAATAGTTCTTGTAGATCAGCGCGTCACCGTCCAGCGAGCTGTTGAATTCGGGGAACTTCTTGAGCGCGGACACGCAGGCCTTGATCAAGAAGGCCAGCATGGTGACTTTCACACCGCTCTTCTCGTTCTCTTTGTTGGTGGAGACGCGGAAGGCTTCGAGCTCGGTGATGTCGGCATCGTCGTGGTTGGTGACGGCCGGAATCATGATGGCATTGCGCAGCAGGTTGGCGCCGCTGATCTTCTTGATGCGGCTCATCTCCTTGCGCTCGATCGGACCAAACTTGGCGAAGTCCACCTTGGGCCACGGGATCAAGCCCAGCGCGGCACCATCGCCACCCGCCGGCGCCTTGGCAGCTTGTGCCTTGGTCTGCACGGCACCGGCCATGACCGACTTGGTGAAGGACTGCACGTCTTCCTGGGTGATGCGGCCCTTGGCGCCAGTGCCCTTGATTTCTTCCAATGGCACGCCAAGTTCGCGCGCAAACTTGCGCACGGAGGGTGAGGCATGCGGCACATTGACCGGCGCCGTGGTGGGGTTGTGTGCGGGCACAGCGGCAGCGACGGCAGGCACGGCAGCAACAACGGCGGGCGCCGCCACAGGGGCCGGCGCTGCGGCCACCGCAGCAGACGCGGAGGCTACAACAGGTGCAGCAGCCACCGTGCCCTCCAGCACCGCGAGCAGATCGCCGATGTTGATCTTGTCACCCAGCTTGACCTTGAGTTCTTTGATCACACCGGCAGCGGACGATGGAATCTCCATCGACGCCTTGTCGGACTCGACGGTGATGAGCGACTGCTCCACTTTCACCGTGTCACCTGGCTTCACAAACACCTCGATCACGGCCACGTCCTTGAAGTCACCAATGTCGGGCACACGCACCTCGACCGGGCCCGCAGCAGCGGCAGGAGGCGCCGCAGGGGCAGCCACTGGGGCAGGAACAGGTGCGCTTGTCGGCGCAGCAGCAGGCGCTGCGGCCGCCGGGGCAGACGCAGCCGCGCCATCGGCTTCCAGCATCAGCACCACCGTGCCTTCACTCACCTTGTCCCCGATCTTGACCTTGAGCTCCTTCACCACACCCGCATGCGAGCAGGGAATTTCCATCGAGGCCTTGTCGGACTCCACGGTGATGAGGCTTTGTTCGGGCTTGACGGTGTCGCCCGGTTTCACCAGCAACTCGATCACCGCCACTTCGTTGAAGTCCCCAATGTCGGGAACCTTGACTTCTACCAATGCCATGTTTGTCTCACTTATTCAAAAAGCGACTCGACCGCGCGAGCATCGTGTCGATCGACACCATGAGGTCACGCGATTCGAAGATGCGTCATTGTCCGCTTACGCGTAAAGAGGATTAAGCTTGTCAGCCTTGATGCCGTACTTCTTGATCGCCTCGGCGACTTTGGTGGCCGGCACGGCGCCCTCATCGCTCAGCGCCTTGAGCGCGGCCACGACGATGTAGTGACGGTTGATCTCGAAATGCTCGCGCAGCTTGCTGCGGAAGTCGCTGCGACCAAAGCCATCGGTGCCCAACACCTTGTAGGTGCGTCCTTTGGGCATGAACGGGCGAATCTGCTCGGCGTAGTTCTTCATGTAGTCGGTCGATGCAATCACCGGACCAGCATGCGGCGTCAGTTGCTGCTCGACAAACGAGGCGCGCGCTGCCTCGGTCGGGTGCAGCAGGTTCCAGCGTTCAGCGGCCTGGCCATCGCGGGCCAGCTCGTTGAAACTCGGGCAGCTCCACACGTTGGCGGCCACGCCCCAGTCCTGCGCCAGCAGGTCGCGCGCGACCATCGACTCGCGCAGGATGGAACCCGAACCCAGCAAGTTCACGCGCGGGGCTTTCTTGGCACCCTCGCCTTCTTGCAGCAGGTACATGCCTTTGATGATCAGCTCTTCGGTGCCGGCCTTGAGGCCCGGCATGGCGTAGTTTTCGTTCAGCAGTGTGAGGTAGTAGAAGACGTTGTCCTGCTTCTCCACCATCCGCTTCAAGCCGTGGTGCATGATGACGCCCACTTCGTGTGCGAAGGTGGGGTCGTAGCTGATGCAGTTGGGAATGGTGCCAGCCAGGATGTGGCTGTGACCGTCCTCGTGCTGCAAGCCTTCGCCATTCAGCGTGGTGCGACCGGAGGTGCCGCCCAGCAGGAAGCCACGCGCTTGCATGTCACCCGCTGCCCAGGCCAGATCGCCGATGCGCTGGAACCCGAACATCGAGTAGTACACATAGAACGGAATCATGATGCGGTTGTTGGTGGAGTACGACGTGGCTGCCGCAATCCAGCTGGCCATGCCGCCCGCTTCGTTGATGCCCTCTTGCAGGATCTGACCGGCCTTGTCTTCCTTGTAGTACATGACCTGGTCTTTGTCGACCGGGGTGTACTGCTGACCGGCCGGGTTGTAGATGCCGATCTGTCGGAACAGACCTTCCATGCCAAAGGTACGTGCCTCATCCACGAGCACCGGCACCACGCGGGGGCCCAGCGCCTGGTCACGCAGCAATTGGGTGAGGAAGCGCACGTAGGCTTGTGTGGTGGAAATCTCGCGGCCTTCTGCCGTGGGCTCGATCACCGACTTGAACACCTCCAGTGAAGGCACGGTGAACTGCTCGTCGGCGCGTGTACGGCGATGCGGCAAATACCCACCCAGGGCTTTGCGACGCTCGTGCAGGTAACGCATTTCAGGGGTGTCATCCGCCGGCTTGTAGAACGGCAGCTTGGGCAGCTCGCTGTCGGGGATGGGAATGTTGAAGCGGTCGCGGAAGGACTTGATGTCCTCGTCGGTGAGCTTCTTGGTCTGGTGCACGGTGTTCTTGCCCTCGCCCACCTTGCCCATGCCAAAACCTTTGACGGTCTTGATGAGCAGCACGGTGGGCTGCCCCTTGTGCTTGACGGCCGCGGCATAGGCGGCATACACCTTTTGCGGATCGTGGCCACCGCGGCGCAGGTTCCAGATGTCGTCGTCGCTCATCTTGGACACCATCTCCAGGGTCTGCGGATCGCGACCAAAGAAATGTTTGCGCACATACGCGCCGTCGTTGGCCTTGAAGGCCTGGAAATCGCCGTCCAGCGTTTCCATCATGATGCGACGCAGAGCGCCGTCCTTGTCACGCGCCAGCAGCGGGTCCCAGTTGCTGCCCCACAAACACTTGATGACGTTCCAGCCGGCGCCACGGAACTCGCTCTCCAGCTCTTGAATGATCTTGCCGTTGCCACGCACCGGGCCGTCCAGACGCTGCAGGTTGCAGTTGATGACGAAGATCAGGTTATCCAACTTCTCGCGTGCGGCCAGACCGATCGCGCCCAAGGACTCCACCTCGTCCATCTCACCGTCGCCGCAGAACACCCACACCTTGCGGTTTTCTGTGTTGGCAATGCCACGCGCGTGCAGATACTTCAGGAAGCGCGCCTGGTAGATGGCCATCAAGGGGCCCAGGCCCATGGACACCGTGGGGAACTGCCAGAACTCGGGCATGAGCTTGGGGTGCGGGTAGCTGGACAGACCCTTGCCATCCACTTCCTGACGGAAGTTGAGCAACTGCTCCTCCGTTAAACGGCCTTCCAGGAAAGCACGCGCATAGACACCTGGTGCCACGTGGCCCTGGATATACAGCAAGTCGCCGCCGTGATTGTCATTTTCGGCATGCCAAAAGTGGTTGAAGCCGGCGCCAAACATGTGCGCCAGTGAGGCAGAGGAACCAATGTGGCCGCCCAGGTCGCCGCCATCTTCCGGGTTGTGGCGGTTGGCTTTGACCACCATGGCCATGGCGTTCCAGCGCATGTAG
>VEQI01000444.1 GCA_018883305.1 Limnohabitans sp.
CACCAGCAAGGGCACGTGGTAGTGTTGGTCCACATGCGCCACGCCAAAGTCCAGGTTCACCTGATCCAGGAATCGTGGCTCGGGCAGGGCAACGCCTTTGGCGTCAAAGTAAGCTTTGACCTCAAAGCAGAGTCGATAGGTGCCCGCCTTCAGGCTGGCGTTGTCATATAGCGGGCCATCCGGGTTGCGACCATCCTGGTTGAGCGTGAATGATTTGACCAGCGTGGCCTGACCGCCCTGGGTGGTGTAGAGGCTGACCTTCATGCCCGCGGCGGGGCAGCCATGCATGGTGTCGAGTACGTGCGTGCTCAGGCCCATCGAACTTCTCCAGCAGATTCAAATGTAGACAAGAGTGTATACAATTTTTTCTTTCTTGGCTATCATTCGCCCATGCACTGCCCACCCAGTGGGTGAGTCCCCCCATTCGGAGACCCGTTGATGAGTATCTACGACAGTACCCAGGCCTATCCGCGTGACCTCAAGGGCTACGGCCGTGACGTGCCTCATGCGCGCTGGCCCAACGGCGCCCGCATTGCCGTGCAGTTTGTCCTGAATTATGAAGAAGGTGGCGAAAACTGTGTGCTGCATGGCGACCCGGCCAGTGAACAGTTTCTGTCCGAGATGTTCAACCCCGCCGCTTTCGAGGCTCGCCACATCAGCATGGAAGGCATCTACGAATACGGCTCACGTGCAGGCGTGTGGCGCATTCTTCGCGAGTTTGAGCAACGTGGCCTGCCCTTGACCGTGTTTGGTGTGGCCACCGCCTTGCAGCGTTACCCGGAGTTGACGGCCGCTTTGAAATCGCTGGGACACGACATGGCGTGTCACGGTTTTAAATGGATTCATTACCAGCACCTGCCCGAATCCGTGGAACGTGACCACATGCACCAGGCCATGCAGATCATGACCGAGCTGTGTGGTGAGCGGCCGCTGGGCTGGTACACCGGGCGTGACAGCCCCAACACGCGCCGGCTGGTGGCCGACTTTGGCGGCTTTGAATACGACAGCGATTACTACGGCGACGATCTGCCGTTCTGGATGCAGGTGCGCAAAACCGATGGCACCGTGGTGCCGCAACTCATCGTGCCCTACACCCTGGATTGCAACGACATGCGCTTTGCATTGCCGCAGGGCTACTCACACGCGGACCCGTTCTTCCAGTACATGAAGGACACCTTTGATGCGCTCTACGCGGAAGGGGACCCGCAAGGGTTGAATCGCCCCAAGATGATGAGCATCGGCATGCACTGTCGCCTGCTGGGACGCCCCGGCCGCATCACCGCCTTGCAGCGTTTTCTGGATCACATCCAGTCCCACGATCACGTGTGGGTGGCACGCCGCCTGGACATTGCACGTCACTGGAAAACCACCCACCCGATCATTGGCTGACCCCTTCGAGAGACACCCATGCCCCTGACCCTCGATCAACTCAACCATGCGTTGCCCGCCGACGCGGCACGCATGCTCACCGGCCTGTATGAGCACTCGGACTGGATTGCCGAACAAGCACTTGCGCAGCGACCTTTCCAGTCGCTGGCGCATCTCAAGCACGCCATGACGCAGGTGCTGGAAGGTGCCGGGCATGCCGCGCAACTGGCCCTGATCCGCGCCCACCCGGAGCTGGCCGGCAAAGCCATGGTCAGCAAAACCTTGACCGCCGAATCGACGAACGAACAAACCAAGGCCGGCCTGACCGATTGCACGCCCGACGAGTTCGCCAAGATCCAGCAACTCAATGCCGACTACAACGCCAAGTTCGGCTGGCCGTTCATCCTGGCGGTGCGCGGTCCGCGCGGCTTGGGCTTGAGCAAACAACACATCATCGACACCTTTGAGCGACGCCTGCACGGCCATCCCGACTTCGAATTTCAGGAGTGCCTGCGCAACATCCACCGCATCGCCGAGATCCGCCTCAACGACAAGTTTGGCTATGAGCCCACCGATGGCCACCAGGTGTGGGACTGGCAGGAAAAACT
>VEQI01000121.1 GCA_018883305.1 Limnohabitans sp.
TGGGTACGCCGTGGCACGTCTGAAAACCACACACGTCCCGATAACGCGCCACGACCGAGGGATCCACCACCACGGAAGGCATGGACCACGTAACCTCGCCCAAACTCGACACCGGACCAGATGGCTTATGGCGCGTTCCCCAGGCTCGCCACAAGGTGCTGAGCAAGGACGGCGTTTGCGTCATGACATGCAAGCTCATCACGCCCCCAGCCAACTCTGACCACACACGCGGATCACCTGTCCATTGACACCGCGGGATAAGGGGCTCATCAGCCAGGCAATGGTTTCGGCCACATCCACTGGCAAGCCTCCCTGCCCCATGGCATTCATGCGCCGCCCGGCCTCGCGAATGGCAAAGGGAATCGCCGCCGTCATCTGGGTTTCGATGAAACCGGGCGCCACGGCATTGATGGCCATGCCGCGTGCCGCGAATGCAGGCGCCATACTCTGGACCAAGCCGATGACCCCGGCTTTGGAGAACGCGTAATTCGTCTGCCCCACATTGCCGGCAATGCCGGAGATGGAGGACACGCACACCACCCGCGCATCAGCTGCCAGGACCTGCGCATCCAGCAAGGTCTGTGTGATGACGGCGGGTGACAGCAAATTCACTGTCGTCACTGAGCGCCAGGCGTGTTCGGGCATTCTGGCAATGGTTTTGTCACGCGTGATGCCCGCGTTGTGCACCACGCCATCCCACCCGCCGTCAGAGCGGGCACGGTCCACCAGCGTCTGAGCAGCTTGGGGATCTGTGATGTCCAGGGGCAAGGCCCATCCGCCCACTTGCTCCGCCACGGTTTGCAACGCCGCAGCCGAGGACGGCACGTCCAGACAAACCACCCGTGCACCGTCTCGTGCCAGTGTCTGCGCGATGGCGGCACCAATACCGCGAGAGGCTCCGGTGACCAGCAACCGTCGGCCGGCCAACGGTTGATTCACATCGGTGGTCCATTGCACAGGTAGAGAAGCCGGCGCAATCGTTGATGGACATTGCCAGCGAATCACTTGCCCGGACACATAGGCACTGCGAGGGGACAAGAAAAATTGCAAACACCCCGTCAATGAGGTCTCAGCACCTTCATCCACCTGAATGAGCTGCACCGCAATGCCGCGCTTGACTTCCTTCGCCAAGGAGCGCATCAGGCCTTCCAGCGCACGCTGAACGGTGGCTTGCTGCACATCGTTGCACGCCTGCGGGGAACGTGCCAGCAACATCACACGACCTGAAGGCAACAGGCTGCGGACGGTGTCTTGCAGACAGTGATACAGGTGATCGGCTTGTTCGATCCGGGTCAGGCCCGTGGCGTCATACAACAAGGCCTTGATGGGTGCGCCAGGTTGCTCACCCACGCCCCATCGTCCGGTCATCATGCCGGCCTGGTTGCACATCGCCGTCCAGGCAGGCAACTGATGCGAGACCGTGTTCAATTGCAACACCTGGCTGGCTTGCACCAATGCGGGCAGCAGGTGCGGCGAGGGACCCGCCGCGATCAGCACATCCCCTTGCAGCACCGGGTGATGCGCCGTGAAGCGCTCCAGGGGGACGGGTCGCGGCAACCCCAGCGCTGCGGCAAGGCGTGCACCGATCGCGGAGTTGGCAAATGCAAGGTATGAATCGGTCATGGGGGGCAGTCACAGGCGGGGATCGTCATTTGGTGTACGATCGTACACCATCTCAAGCCCCTACGCCATGCCGAACATTGCCACTACTGACACCGTGTCCAACGAATCGCTGTCTCGTGCCGTTCGCAAGGAATTCACGCGCAACCATCTGATGCAGGCCGCCTTGTCGCTGATGCAAACCGGTCGCAGCTTCACCAGCCTGGGAATTCGGGAAATGGCACGTGAGGCAGGCATGGTGCCCAACGCCTTCTACCGACACTTCAAGACGCCAGATGCATTGGGGGTGGCCCTGGTGGATGAAGTGGGCGTCACCTTGCGGCAATTGCTGCGTGAGGCACGCCAGCCAGGCATGAGCAGCATCGAAATGCTTCGCCGCTCTGTTCGTGTCTACTACCGTTATGTGCTGGACAACCGGGTGCTGTTTTTGTTCATTGCGGGAGAACGCTCAGGCGGCAGCCTCGCCCTGCGCACAGCCATTCGCCATGAAGTGCGTCACTTTGTGGACGAACTGATGCAGGACATGCGTTGCATGGGCTTGTACGCAGAGATGTCATCGCCTCATTTGCGCAGGGTCTGCGAACTGATCATCAACGCCATGCTGTCTGCCGTGCCGGACATGCTGGACTTGCCCACCGATCAAGCCACGTTGGAGCCAGCGATGCTGCAGAATTTTGTCCAGCAATTGCAGATCATCTTCCTGGGCGCCAGTGCCTGGCGCGACAAGCCCTGAGCGGCCTGGTCACACCTGCAACGGCCAAGCCGAGGTGCATTTGACCTCATCCAGACACACGCTGGATCGAACGCTTTGGACCCCGGGTAACACCGCGATGGTGCTCAGTAAAAAATCCGACAAAGATTTCAGGTCGCGCGCCGCCACCTTCAGCATGTAGTCGGCGTCCCCGGTGATGGCGTAGCACTCTTGCACCTGTGCCTGGGTCAGCACGGCATCGCGAAATTTCTTCACTTCCTTGATGTGCCCGCGCTCCATGCTCACTTGCACAAAAGCCACCACACCCACGCCGATCTGGACCGGGTCGAGTCGGGCTTCATAGCGACGAATGAGCCCGGATTCCTCCAGCCGTTTATGCCGGCGATGGCATTGCGCGGGCGACAGATGCACGGCAGCCGCCAGTTCCAGGTTGCTGATGCGGCCACGCTCTTGCAGGCAAGCCAGAAGACGCCAATCGATTGAATCCAACTCTTCCATGAAATAATTATCACTGAATTTCAATTTATATGAAATTTTTATATTCATTTATCCCAACTCACCATCCATAAAGAAAACCCATTTCTCGTCAAACGACCTACAGTTTCGTTTTCACCGAACAAGGCCAACGCCTGACCGAGGAGACCTCCTGTGACCGATTTGTTTGACAACCCCATGGGCCTGTGCGGCTTTGAGTTTGTGGAATTCGCCTCGCCCGAATCCAACGTGCTGGAACCGCTGTTCGAGCAACTCGGCTTTCAATTGGTGGCACGTCATCGCAGCAAGGACGTGCTGCTGTACCGCCAGGGTCACATCAATTTCATCGTGAATCGCGAACCGAAAAGTCAGGCCGACTATTTCGCCGCGGAGCATGGTCCCAGCGCTTGCGGCCTGGCCTTTCGTGTCAAGGATTCGCACAAGGCCTACGAGCGCGCCTTGTCACTGGGCGCTCAGCCGGTCGAGATTCCCACCGGGCCCATGGAGTTGCGACTGCCGGCCATCAAGGGGATTGGAGGAGCACCGCTGTACCTCATCGATCGTTTTGAAGACGGCAAAAGCATTTACGACATTGACTTCGAATTCATCGAGGACGTGGCGCGTCATCCCCGGGGTCATGGCTTCACCACCATCGATCACCTCACGCACAATGTGTACAAGGGACGCATGGCCTTCTGGGGGTCGTTTTACGAGCGCATCTTCAACTTCCGCGAGATCCGCTACTTTGACATCAAGGGCGAATACACCGGTCTGACCAGCCGTGCCATGACAGCCCCGGATGGCTTGATCCGCATTCCGCTGAATGAGGAGTCGGGACGCAACAGCGGACAGATTGAAGAGTTCCTGATGCGCTACAACGGCGAAGGCATCCAGCACATTGCCTTGCTCACGGACGATTTGCTGGCCAGCGTGGATGCGCTGCAAATGGCCGGCATCCCCTTGATGACCGCCCCGAATGACATCTACTACGAGATGCTGGCAGAACGGCTGCCCGGTCATGGTGAGCCCGTGTCAGAGTTGCAAGCGCGTGGCATTCTGATGGATGGCTCCACGACCCGAGGGGAAAAGCGTTTGCTGTTGCAGATTTTTTCTGAAACCCTGCTCGGCCCCGTGTTTTTCGAGTTCATTCAGCGCAAGGCCGACGAGGGGTTTGGCGAAGGCAACTTCAAGGCCTTGTTCGAGAGCATGGAGCGAGACCAGGTGCGTCGGGGCGCGATCAAGGGCTGAGGCCTTGCCGGTGTGGGGATGGCCAACCGGCAAAGGGGGATTCCCGGTGCTGAGACAATGCCGGAATGGCGACCCCACGCCAACTCACTCCGCCAGAGTACCTCATGAAACTTGCCACTTGGAACGTCAACTCTCTCACTGTCCGATTGCCTCAGGTGCTGGACTGGTTGCAGCACCCCACCGAAGCATTGGCCAGCGCACCCGATGTGCTGGTCTTACAGGAAACCAAGACCACGGACGACAAATTCCCGCATCAGGCCTTCACCGATGCGGGCTATCACGCCCAGTGGTTTGGCCAGAAAACGTACAACGGCGTGGCCCTGCTGTCGCGCACACCCGCCACGGACGTGGTGCGCAACATTCCCGGCTTTGAAGACGACATGGCGCGCGTGATTGCCGCCACGGTGGATGGCGTGCGAGTGATTGGCGCCTACTTCCCCAACGGTCAGGCACCTGAGAGCGACAAGTTCGTCTACAAGATGCGCTGGCTGGAGGCCCTGCAAGCCTGGGTCCATGAACAGTTGAAGCAGTATCCGCAACTGGTGTTGATGGGTGACTTCAACATCACGGTGGATGACCGTGATGTCTGGGACCCGGTGGCGTTGGCCGGCACCATTCATTGCACAGACGAAGAGCGCGCACACTTTCAGCAACTGATTGAACTGGGGCTGCACGACGCCTACCGCTTGTTCGAGCAGCCCGAGAAAACCTATTCGTGGTGGGACTACCGCGAGTTTGCTTTTCGTCGAAACCGGGGACTGCGCATCGATCACATTTTGATCAGTGATGCGCTCAAGTCACAGGTGCAGTCATGCATCATTGACAAGGCGCCGCGCAAGAATGAGCGCCCCAGCGATCACGCACCCGTGATCGTGACACTGGACAACACAACCACTCACTCCAGCCCGAGTTCCTGAATCTTGCGCGTGATGGTGTTGCGCCCAATGCCCAGCTTGTGAGCGGCTTCAATCCGCCGCCCACGGGTATTGGCCAGGGCGGTGGCGATCAGCTTGCCTTCAAACCGGCGGCTCAGAACATCCCACACATCGGTGCGGCCAGCGGCCAGCAAGGCCATGGCCTCGGCCTCCAAGCCATTTTCCCAATCAGCCCCTGGCATGTTGAGGACGACGGGTGACACGTTGGCGCCCGCTGAGCTGACCGATGCAGCAGTCACGCTTGCGCTCACCTCCTCACCTGTACCGATCCCCCACGCACCACCAGTCGCTTCCGCCTCAACCGTCATGGCCGCGCCACCTTCGGTCACGGCGGGTCCGGTCGCCTGCTTGTGCAGTGCGCTTGAGGTGACCTCCGGCGGCAAATCTTTGGACTCAATCACTTGCGCCGGGGCCATGACCGTCAACCAGTGACAAACGTTCTCCAGTTGACGGACGTTGCCCGGGAAAGGAAATTGCATCAGCGTGGCCATGGCGGCGTCACTGATACGCTTGGGCTCCACGCCAAGCTGCAGCGCCGAGCGTTGCAGAAAGTGCCTCGTCAGCATGGCGATGTCTTCGCGACGCTCGCGCAGTGCCGGCAACCGCAAGCGAATGACGTTCAAGCGATGGAACAGATCCTCGCGGAACGCACCGTCACGCACCCGTTGTTCCAGGTCCTGATGCGTCGCGGCAATCACACGCACATTGGCCTTGATGGCCGCATGCCCGCCAACCCGATAGAAATTGCCGTCGCTCAACACGCGCAGCAAACGCGTCTGCAAGTCAAACGGCATATCGCCAATCTCATCCAGAAACAGCGTGCCGCCTTCAGCCTGCTCGAACCGACCGCGACGCATGGCTTGCGCCCCTGTGAAAGCGCCGCGCTCATGGCCAAAGAGCTCGCTCTCCAGCAAGTCCTTGGGGATGGCTGCCGTATTGATCGCCACAAAAGGCCCGTTGGCACGCGGTGAATGCTTGTGCAGCGCACGCGCCACCAGCTCCTTGCCACTGCCCGACTCACCCGTGATCATGACGGTGACGTGGCTCTGGCTGAGTCGCCCGATGGCGCGAAACACGTCCTGCATGGCGGGGGCCTGCCCCAGCATCTCGGGGGCCTCGTCGACGGTCACCGCACTCACTTCCTCGCGCTGGCTTTCCTCCACCGCGCGTCGAATGAGTTCAATCGCTTTGGGCAAGTCAAAGGGTTTGGGCAGGTATTCGAAAGCCCCGCTTTGGAACGCGGAGACCGCACTGTCCAGGTCCGAGAAGGCCGTCATGATGATCACCGGCAAGGCAGGCATACGCTCCTTCACCTTGCCCAGCAAATCCAGACCCGAGCCACCCGGCATCCGTATGTCACTCACCAGCACTTGGGGACCGGGTTCATCACCGGGGTTGTCCAGCGCCTGCAAGACCTCGCGCGGGCTGGTGAAGCTGCGCGTGGGCAAGCCCTCACGCATCAACGCCTTTTCCAGCACGAAGCGGATGGACTGGTCGTCATCCACTATCCAGATCGGTTTCATAGCAGCCACTCGGTTGACATCATTTCGTACCACTCGGTCACAGCGGAATCATGAGCTTGAAATCGGTACGGCCCGGCTCGCTGTCGCACTCGATCAAGCCTTTGTGTTGTTGCACAAAGGTTTGCGCGAGGTTCAACCCCAAGCCCGAACCGCCATCGCGACCCGACACCAACGGACTGAACAGCCGGTCCTTGATTTCCTCGGGAATCCCGGGACCGTTGTCCACGACATGCAATTCCAGTGCCAGTCGATGCCGTTGCTTGGCGATGGTGACCTGGCGCGCAATGCGTGTGCGCAGGGTGATGGTGGCCTCTTCACGCGCGATGCGCTCGCCCAAGGCCTGAGCGGCGTTGTGAACGATATTGAGCACGGCCTGGATGAGCTGCTCCTTGTCACCCTGAAACTCGGGCAGCGAGGTGTCGTAGTCGCGGATTACTTGCAGTCCACGCGGAAATTCAGCCACGATGAGTGAACGCACCCGCTCACACACTTCATGAATATTGACTGGACCCACCACATGCGGGCGTCGATGCGGGGCCAGCAATCGATCCACCAAGGTCTGCAAGCGGTCGGCCTCGCGCACAATGACTTGGGTGTATTCCGTCAGTTCGCGGGAATCGATCTCCATCTGTAGCAGTTGTGCGGCGCCTCGAATTCCGCCGAGTGGATTTTTGATCTCATGCGCCAGATTGCGAATGAGTTCCTTGTTGGCCTGCGCCTGATCGATCAAACGCTCCTCTCGCTCCTGACGGCTCTGCTGCTCCAGCGGCAACAATTCAATCAACACCTCATCCACCACATCGGTGGGCGCCACGATCACATGCACCGGAATGGGGTCTTGCCCCATGCGGCGCAGTTGTGCGTCATAGCGCAATGCAGAAAACGCACCACCCTGGGCGCCAGCCAGGGCACGCTCAGCCATCTGCGCATCGGTGAACAGGTCCTGCAGCCGCGCCTGCTCCAAGGCACGGCGCCCCATGCCCAGCACATCTTCAGCCGCCGCGTTGGCCAGCATCACTTGCCCATCCGGGCGTGTGAGCAACACGATGGTGGCCAGCAAGTTGAAGGCTTGCAGTTGTTTGCGACGGGTGGCGGACAAGGGTTTCATGGCGTGCAACACCTTCGCGTTCAGGGCCAGCGGGCCAGTTCACGACGCAACGCGGCCAGATCGGCTTGCGTACGTTGTATTTGAAGTCTTAGCGCTGCCACACGGTCTTGATAGGCAGGTGACCCTTCCGGTTGCCCAGGCATGGCCGCAGGTCGGCCTTGATTCCATTGTTGCTGCAGTTGCTGCCAACGCTGCTCCTGCTCCTGCAATTCCGCCTGCAGCAATGCACGGGCTTGTTGATTCGCAGCAGGCGAAGACACCGTGGTGGACGCCGAAGCAACGCTGGTTGAACCGTCCCTGGGCGCCGAGGATGCGCCTGCGTCTGTCGCAACGCCCCCAGAGCGACGTGCGCCCACTCGCGTACCCTCCACCACCGTCGAGGACACCGAAGACAGCGGCTCACACACCTGCCCTGGCTGGGGCTGATTGGTGAACACCTGGCCGCAACGCCACACGGCCACAGACCCGGTGGTCTGCGCCCGCAAGGGCGTCAACACCCACGCACCCACCATCACCAGCAGGAGCGTTGAGTTCAGCAGAATGCTTCGAAGATTCATGGCAAAAAAAAGGGACGGCCGAGCCGTCCCTCTTGTCGTCGACGAGTCGACTCGTTCTGACGCATCAGAGCGAGTAGTACATGTCGTACTCGACCGGGTGCACGGCCATACGGAAGCGGGTCACTTCGGACATCTTGAGTTCAATGTAGGCATCGATCATGCTGTCGGTGAACACGCCGCCCTTGGTCAGGAAGGCACGGTCTTTGTCCAAGTACTCGAGCGCTTGGTCGAGGCTGTGACACACGGTGGGCACCAATGCATCTTCCTCGGGTGGCAAATGGTACAAGTCTTTGGTTGCGGCTTCACCGGGGTGAATCTTGTTCTCGATACCATCCAGACCAGCCATCATCAGTGCTGCAAAGCACAGGTAAGGGT
>VEQI01000122.1 GCA_018883305.1 Limnohabitans sp.
TTGCGCGCCACCTTCAGAATGCGCGTGGCCACCTTGACCGTCAACCAGCCCAGCGGCACCATGATGATGTTAGCCAGAATGAACACCAGGAAAATGGCGTAGATGTTCTGCGGGTTGTTCACGAAGATCATGGGGCCCGGGTTCATGTTTTTCAAATACAGAACGCCAATGGCAATGGCCGTGATCGAGTCCCCCGGAATGCCAAACACAATGGCAGGAATCCAGGCACCCGCCAGCGAGGAGTTGTTCGCCGCCCCCGACTCCACGATACCTTCCACGTGGCCCGTGCCAAACTTCTCGGGCTCCTTGGAAAACTTCTTGCTCATCGCATAGCTCATCCACGAAGCCATGTCTGCGCCAGACCCCGGCTGAATGCCAATCACCGTGCCCAGCGCGCTGCCACGCACCAGCGGCCAGCGATACTTGACCAACAAATGCCACATGCCCGAAAAAATGTTGCCGATCTTCTCGGTCACCATCACCGGTGGCGGATCGAGGTTGGTGATATAGCGCAGCAACTCGGAGATGGCGAACATGCCCACCATCATCGGGATGAGTTCCACGCCGCTCATGAGTTGCGGCAAGCCGAAGGTGAAACGCGGATGCGCGGCCGGGTTCTCCAGCCCGATGCAGGCAATCAACAAGCCCAGCAGCAAAGCGATGCAAGCCTTCAGCACGCTGGCATTGCCGATGAACACGGCACCAGCCAGGCCCAGCACCACCAGCCAGAAATACTCAAACGAGGAGAACTGCAGCGCAATCTCGGCCAGCCCGGGTGAAAACCAGATCATGACCAGCGTGCCAAACAAGCCGCCAATGGCCGAGAACACCAGACCCGCACCCAGTGCCACCTCGGCCTGGCCCTTGAGCGTCATCTGGTACGCCTCATCCGTGTATGCGGCTGAGGCTGGCGTGCCCGGAATGCGCAACAAGGCACCTGGGATATCACCCGAAAAAATGGCCATGGCCGTGGCGGTGACGATGGCGGCCACCGCAGGCACCGGCGGCATGAAAAAGGTGATGGGCACCAGCAAGGCAGTGGCCATGGTGGCGGTGAGCCCGGGGATACAGCCCACAAAAAGGCCAAACAAGGCCGAACAGAAAATCACCAGCAACACATAGGGGTCGAGCACCAACCCCAGAGACTGCATGAAGATGGACCAGGTCATATCGACACCTTCACCACTGCAGCGGCAGCATCACACCCCAGGGCAGGGGCACGCGCAAGCCTTTGTAAAAAATGGTGTGAATCAACAGGGTGATGCCGATAGCCAGAGGAACGATCAAGCGCGCGCGCACTTGCAAGGCCCAGAACATCACCATCAACACGGTGACCGCACAAATCAAAAAGCCCAGGCGGTCAGACACCAGGATGTAAAACAGCAGGCAACCCACCGTGATCAGGAAATTGCGCAGATGAAACCATGAGCGCACCCACTCACCAGGTGTGACCCAACGTTGCGGTTGCATCAAGTGGGCACGCCAGCCCTTGAGCATCAGCAGCACCGCACACACGGCCAGCAAGCTGGCCAGCAAGCCGGGAAACGCGGCCGGCCCGATGTTCTGTCCGGGGATGGTGGGAAAGCTGCTGATGTTGAACAGAATGGCCAGCGCCAGCGCCAGCAGCGCGGCGCCGCTCAAGGTGTCATGAAACTTCATGCCTTACTTGGCCAGACCCAGCGACTTCATGACGTTGCCCATGTCGGCATCGCCCTTGGCCATGAACTGCTCAAAGCCCTTGGCATCGGCGTAGATCACACCAAAGCCGCGACCCGACATGAACGACTGGTAGTCCTTGCTGTCGTAGATTTTTTTCATGGCAGCGCCCAGCTTGGCTTGAATGTCGGCCGGCAAGCCTTTGGGCGCGGCAATGCCACGCCAGGCACCAATGGCCCAGTCACTGCCTGTGGCTGCTTTCAGCGTGGGCACGTTGGGATACAGGGCAGCAGGACTGCTGGCCATGATGGCCAACGGGCGGGCCTTGCCAGCGTCAATCAAGGCGCGTGACTCCGGCAGCGAGCAGGTCACGAGTTCAATGCCACCAGCGGCCAGGTCGTTCATGGCAGGTGCAGCGCCATTGGAAGGGACCCAGGGCACGGCGCTCACATCCAGCTTCAAATCCTTGAGCATGCCTGCCAGTGCCAGGTGCCAGATACCGCCCTGGCCTGTGCCGGAAGCCTTGAATTTGCCGGGGTTGGCACGGATGGCCTTGATGAGGTCGTCCAGGTTTTTGTAGGGCGCATCGGCGCGCACGGTCACACCGGCGGGGTCAATGTTCATGAGCGAAATAGGCGTGAAGTCACGCGGGCTCAACTGGGTCAGGCCAGCCCAGTGCATCATGGAGATTTCCACGGTGATCATGCCCAGGGTGTAGCCATCAGGCTGTGCCGTGGCAATGGCAGAGTGCCCCACGACACCGTTGCCGCCGGTGCGGTTCACCACGTTGACGGGCTGCCCCATTTCTTTTTCCAGCAAGGCGCCGATGATGCGGGCCGTGGCGTCCGTGCCGCCGCCAGCGCCCCAGGGCACCACCAGCGTGATGGGGCGGGAGGGATAGTTGTCGGCCAGGGCCGGCGAGGCCAACGCCATGGAGGCGGACAGGGCCGCAAGAGCGCGAATCAGGGTGCGACGAATCATGAGAGTCTCCGTGAACAGTTCTGACAAGCATCCACATGATGCCCGGTGCGAATCACTATAGCGTTCTCATGGAAAAACGGGGGATGGGGTGATCCCTGTTGGTGTCACCTGTGCGTGGCGCTGAAAGATCACGCAATCCTAGGGAAAGTACCAAGTCCAGACCCGTTCAGCGACGGTCGTCAGCAGGGTCCGGGTCATTGGCCAGCACATGTGCACGCATGAACAGCACCGGCTCATCGTTCTGATTCAAGGCTACATGGTCGAACACCACCGTGCCACGAAGCGGATGTTTGCTGGAGCGCTGGATGTCAGCCACGGTGGTGACCACACGCAACTGGTCACCCGGACGCACTGGACGAGGCCATCGCAATTCCTCGATTTTTTGACCAATGATGCCGCCACGCAAGTCCAGGCCGGAATCATGGATCAGCCGAAAGCACATGGACGCGGTGTGCCATCCGCTGGCGGCCAGCCCCTTGAACAGCGACTGACGGGCCGCCGCGTCATCCAGATGAAATGGCTGAGGGTCAAAACGCTGCGCAAAGGCCAACGCCTCCTCTTGTTCCACCGTGTGGGTGGGAGATTCGAATCGGTCTCCGATGTTGAGATCACTCAGTCCGCGCATCTTGATTTTCTCCTGGCATGGTCAACGCACATCGCGGTGAACGCTAGGCATCATAGCCATCGTCACAACGTGCAACATGCGCGTTGATTACGTGCGAGAGGCCTGGATCACTACCTGAATCAGATGATTTTCAAGCGCCAGCGAACTTCAAATAATTTCCCGATAGCCATTTTTTTCACAAAGGGATTTTCATGAAACGTCTTGCCATCGCTTGCGCCACCACACTGTTTGCCTTGTCGTCCCAGGCGCAAGGACAACTTCAGGCACAACCCGTCAACCCGAACTACGTCGAGCTCGGCATCACGTCGGTGAAATTCGAGGAAGACGCGCTGGGCTATTCCATCAAGAGCACCCCGGACGCCATGCGCGGCATCCTGGGTCGCGAGATCCATGACAACGTGGCCGTGGAGGCCATGTTCGGTGTCGGACTGGGGCACACCAGCGTCGACGTCAATGGACAAAGCCTGCCCGGCGCCAATTTCAAGGTCAATAGCATGTACGGTCTCTACGTCACGCCCAAGGCCGTGCTGACAGACAACATCGAAGGGTTTTTACGTCTGGGCTATGCCTACGCCAAAGGCACCGTGTCATTGAACGGCGAGAGCGCCGCCGACAGCGACAACGGCTTTTCCTATGGACTGGGTGTCCGTTACCATTTTGACAAGACCACCTTCCTGAATGTGGACTACATGTCCTATCTGCACAAGAACGACTACAAAGCCACCGGCTTGACCGTGGGTCTGGGCTTCAAGTTCTGAAATCAGATCACTCGCACCAGCAACTCCGACCCCGCAATGCCCGTGTCACTCAGGATACGCACCTGATGCAAGGGATCCAGGAGCGAGTACAAATGGTCACCCGTACTCGCACCGGTCACTTGCCAGGACAAGGCTCCCGCGGCATCGGCCGTGGCCCGGCCCACAAGCTTGCCCTGGTCCATCAGCCACACATCCTTGTTGGCCCATGATGCCAGCACGGCACTCAGATGGAGTTGAGTGCTCTGTGTGATGTTGTCATGGTCCGTCCCGGCGCTGCCACCGGCCGTGTCCGACGCTGTGGCCAAATCCAGCAACGACTGTGAGGCATCCGCCTGGTATTGAATGAAGTACACGAGGGTGGTGGGACTGACATTGCCGGCACTGTCAGTCTGACGCACCAGCACTGACTTGGCACCGGTGGTGCTGCCCAGGTTGATCTGCGCCTGACTCAATGTCAGCCACGCGTTGCCACCGTCCACGCTGTACGACCATGTGGCACCTGCTTCCAGGCCACTCAGATAGATCGTGCCCGAGCTGGAGTAGGCCTGACCGGCGTTGGTGACCGACACATCCGTGAGCGTGACGGCACTGGTGGGTACGTCTTGCAGACCAGACGTCGTGGTGGTGGGCACAGTGGCAATGGCATTCACCGTCGCCATGCCACTGACCACATCACCAAACACCATATAGCCGGGCGCTGACGCACTGGCATAGTCCAGCGAAGTGTTGTCCACCAAGTTGACATAAAACTCGCTGGTGGCGGAATCGGGGAGGGCCGAGCGCGCCATGGCCAGGGTGCCTGTCAGATTGGACAACCCGGAGGCACTGGTCTCCAGCGCCAAGGGCGAGTAGGTGGCCGCCTTGCGCGTCAGGTCGGCGGTGTAACCGCCTGCCTGCACCACAAAACCCGGAATGACGCGGTGAAACTCCAGGCCGACAAGGACTCGGACAGGGTTGCACCGGGCAGAGCCGCCGAAGCGGGCGCAGCCACCATGGCTGCCGTGTTGAGCCAGGCAAGATCCATCAAGCCCGAGTCCAGCCAGTGCTCATCCACCAAGCCCTGCGTGGCATCCAACGCCGAAAGAGACGCCCACCACGCCTGGACGGGCAAGTGATCAACCTCTGGCGCATGGCTGGCCTGGCCAGTCAGCAAGGCATCGACCTCTGGCGACTCCGTGGACTTGGTCAATAGAAATTTGGAACGTGGCAGGAGGCCAAGGTTCTTCTCGACGCGCAAACCAGGAATGTGCTGCGTCCCCCGGATCAGATCGGCCGGATCCTTGGAGGTCACCAGGCGCTCCATTCCGGGCCTCAAGGCGAATTCTGTTTCAAGGAAGGCCGGTATAAAACTTTAGTGGGACTTATCAAGCGTGAGGATGGCATAGCAAGCTTTGAATGTTACGTTAGCAACTCTTGAAGTGCACCCAATCAGTAGCGCGTGCGCCGTTGACAATTACAATTCGTCGGGCTTCACGTCACCGCTTGGATCCGGTCCTTCGCACCCGGATCTCGTCTTCTAGATTGCGTGCATGCGCATCCCCAATACCTCCATTCACCGTTTCTCGGCCTTTGGGTTCGGCATCTGCAGCGTTGTCTTGTGGGTGGTCTGGGCTGCCTGGCTCAATGGCGCACAGCCAGGTGACAACCTGGAGCAATTGCTGTGGTCTCGTGAATGGGCCTGGGGGTATGCCAAGCACCCCCCCATGTCCACCTGGCTGCTCATTGGCGTGCAGTCACTGCTGGGACGATCGCCCTATTGGACCTATCTGCTGGCAGCGCTGTGTCACACCATCACGCTGATGTGCATGTACCGCATCGCTTGCGAACTGCTGGACCCGGAATCCAGCGTCTGGGTTGTGCTCATTCTGGCGATGACTTATGCCATGACGCGTAAAGCCCAGTATTACAACCACAACACCGTGTTGTTGATGGGATTGAGCCTCACAACCTGGCTGACCCTGCTGGCACTCAAGCGTCAACGGTGGTGGATCTGGATAGCGCTGGGGATTGCGTTGGGCGGGCTGTTGCTCACCAAATACCAATCCCTGATTGGCGTTGCGCTGGTGTACCTGATCCTGCTGCGTCAGAGTCAACAACGTCATTGGGCCGGCTGGACCGCAGCCACCTTGGTCATGGGCATGGCAGTGGCGCCGCATGCGGCTTGGCTGCTATCCCTGCAGCCAGGACACACTCCCCTGACCTATGCGCAAAATTATGCACAACTGGCATCCGGTTTGGAGAGCGTCAAAGGGCTGGTTTCCTTCACCTTGGGCTTGATCAAGCAATATGCCCAGATGGCCCTATTCCTACTCGGCATCCTGGTGTGGCGTCTTTGGCGAACACCGCAAACACCGCCGGTGCAGCCGGCTCCCTTGAACGCCTTGGCCACCTCGGTCATCCTGCACATGACCCTCACGCGTGCCGTCATCATGGGTGTGATCGGACTCGTGGGTGTTCGCTTGCAAGATCATTGGGCCATGCCTCTGGCGCTGTTTCTTGCCCTCCCACTGGCCAGATTCGTCCGCCAACGGCTAGGCGCGGTAACAGTGGGACAACTGCAGTGGTGGATCGCCGTGCAACTCCTGGCCCTGGGTTTTTTCACGTTGCAGCACCAGGGGTTTCTAAGCAATCGAAACCTTGAACACATTGAACGGCACTTGTCCGTATCCAATCTGGTCACTCAGGTGGAACACCGTTGGCGCTCGCGCACCCAGTGCCCTTTGCTGGTGGTGGAAGGCGCGCCGGAACTGACAACCCTGCTGGTGGGCTATTCATCGACCGTGCTGTGGCGAGCTGATGCAGATCCGAAGTCCGCAGCGCATCCAACCAACCCTGCACTTGCCAACGCGGGTCGCATCCGGCTTGAGTTCGTTGATCAGGGAACTTCATCCAACAGCATGTTTGATGACCTCATGGAGGTTCCCGCCTATGTCCCCCTCAAGGGACTGCCCGACAGGACCGTGCAGGTCGGCTTTATCTTCCCCCAGGCACCTTGCCCACGCTGATAATGCCAGGCCGCAGGGGTTGCACACCAAGGCACCCTCTGCGTGGGACTCAACACAATGGCCGATGACTTGAATATTCCCCTGAACCATCGGCTGCTAAAGTCCTGCCAGGGTTGACGGATCAGACAGGTCATATCTTGGAGGTCAAAATGTCTTTCATCCATGAGTTCAAAGCCTTTGCCCTCAAGGGCAATGTCATCGATTTGGCAGTAGGCGTGATCATTGGCGGTGCCTTTGGCAAGATCGTGGACTCCGTGGTGGGTGATCTCATCATGCCCCTGATCAGCAAGGCTTTTGGCGGTCTGGACTTCTCCAACTACTACATTGCGTTGGCAGGACAAGCCTCTGGTTTGGCACTGGCGGAGGCAAAGAAAGGGGGCGCCGTGTTTGCATACGGCAGTTTCATCACGGTGGCACTGAACTTCCTGATCCTGGCGTTCATCATCTTCCTGATGGTTCGCCAAATGAACCGCTTAATCGCCTTGCGTGCACAAGAGCCAGTGGCAGAATTAACGCCAGCACCTACGCCCGAAGACATCGTGCTGCTGCGTGAAATCCGAGACAGCTTGAAGCGCACGACCTGAACTTCCTAGATTCGCAGGAGCACCGGCATTGATCCCCGCTGAACTGACGCCCCGACCACTGGATTGCGTTGCGCTGCAAGGCATGGCCGCGGTCTGGCCCGTGAAATTGCCAAAGGCTGAGGAGGATCGCAGTTGGTCAAGCCCCCAGACCGACTTTTGGCATGTGCACGACTTCAATCCTGGCACAGGGGGTGAGACGGAGGTCTTGTGGGTCACCTATCGCCCCAGCGAGCCGTTAGTGCGTGGCCTGGAAGTTCATTGGTTGACGGAGCAGGCGGTGGTCCCCCTGGGCAATCAGCCCCTGATTCAAGTCCTCTGCCCAACGAGGCAAGACGGCAGTAGCCAGCCCGATCTGGCCCAATTGTCGGCCTGGTGGATCGAACCAGGACAAGGCCTGTGCATGTC
This sequence comes from Limnohabitans sp., assembly GCA_018883305.1. GTDB lineage: Bacteria > Pseudomonadota > Gammaproteobacteria > Burkholderiales > Burkholderiaceae_C > Limnohabitans. The sequence continues at coordinate 8,015 of VEQI01000122.1, forward strand.
CCCCGGTTGTTGGCACACCAGTTATGCCCCTGTAGAAACGGTAAACGTTTTGATGTTGACTCGTCGCTCCACGACGCGCGACCTGGTGGCGCAGTTGCGCAGCAGCGCTTCCACTGCGCCTGGCACAGCACATGAAACAGGGTTTGTGAAGCTTGACACCTGGCCGAAAATACTGGCCTGAGGGAAGCGGCCGTTCATGCGGGTCTTGTGCCACCTCCCAAAGTTCTAGTCTTGTTCAAGGGAAATCACTGATCACGACAAATCTGTCGTCAGTCAAGATGGTCTGCTCTGATGACCAGCTCCCCCTGAACAGATGACATCCACGTTTTCAGGGCGTTGCATTTATAGACCCATCATGCGCAATTTCATCCAGTCATTGATCTTATGTGGGGCTGTTGCGATCACACCAGTCCATGCTCAAGGCAATTTGAAACCAGACTGGCCCATGCCACCTGGCGTGGATCATGTGTGGATTGATCACTATCCGATGGCGTATCAACAACATGGTCGTGGCGAACCGCTGGTGTTGGTGC
>VEQI01000123.1 GCA_018883305.1 Limnohabitans sp.
GATCAGGTGAAACTGCATTTCGAAATTCGCCGGCAGGGCAAGCCGGTGGACCCGACCCGCTACCTGCCCGCCACCCGCTGACGAGGCGCGGGGAACCTCACGCATGGCCTGGCCAGTACTGGTCTTCGACCTGGAAACTATTCCGGATGTGGCGGGCTTGCGTGTGTTGCGCCAGGCGCCCGCCAGCCAGAGCGATGCCGAGGTGCTGGCTGGCTGGGTACAAGAGCGCCAGGCCGCCGGCCACAGCGATTTTCTGCCGCACTACCTGCAGCGCGTGCTGACCATCAGTTGCGTGTTTCGCAATGCCCAGGGCTTGCGCGTGCATTCCTGGGTGGACCGTGATGGCCAGAGTGAAGGCCAGATGATCCAGGCCTTCTTTCACAGCCTGGACAAGCATGTGCCGCAGCTGGTGAGCTGGAACGGTGGCGGCTTTGACTTGCCGGTGCTGCACTACCGCGGTCTTCAGCATGGTGTGGTGGCGGACAAGTACTGGGACTTGGGCGAGGACGATCGCGACTTCAAGTGGAACAACTACATCAGTCGCTACCATCATCGACATCTGGATCTGATGGACCTGCTGGCGCTGTACCAGTCCCGCGCCAATGCGCCGCTGGACGCCATGGCCAAGTTGTGCGGCTTTCCGGGCAAGCTGGGCATGGATGGCGCTGCCGTGCATGACGCTTACCTTCGCGGCGAGGTGGAGGACATCCGCCGCTACTGTGAAACCGATGTGATGAACACCTACTTGCTGTATTGCCGCTACCAGCTCATGCGTGGTGGCCTGCGCAGCGAGGAATACCAACAGGAAATGCGCACCGTGCGTCAAACCCTGCGCGAACTCATTCCCACTGAGCCGCACTGGGCCGACTACCTGGCCGCCTGGCCCGAACCGACCAACCCTGCCGACCATGTCTGATACCGCCACTTTGCCTGAGCACGCGCTTCTCATTGAATCCCTGGATCTGGAGGCGCAGGGCGTGGCCCATCGCCCCGATGGCAAGGTGGTGTTCGTGGAAGGCGCCTTGCCTTTCGAGGTGGTGGAAGTGCAGGTGCATCGCAAAAAGAACCAATGGGAAGCAGGCAGCTTGTCCGCGCTGCACCGTGAGTCTTCGCAGCGCGTGCGTCCGGGGTGTCCGCACTTTGGCTTGCACGCCGGCGCCTGTGGTGGCTGCAAGATGCAGCATCTGCACCCGATGGCCCAACTGGCGGTCAAGCAGCGCGTGTTGGAAGACAACCTGTGGCATTTGGGCAAAGTCAAAGCCGAGACCCTGTTGCGTCCGATCCAGGGGCCGGACTGGGGCTACCGCTACCGGGCGCGTTTGTCGGTGCGCTATGTGCACAAAAAGGGCACGGTCCTGGTGGGCTTTCACGAGCGCAAAAGCCGTTATGTGGCGGACATGACGCACTGCCCGGTGCTGCCGCCACGGGTGGAAACCTTGCTGGTGCCCTTGCGTGAATTGATCGGCGGCATGCAGGCACGTGAGACTTGTCCGCAAATCGAGCTGGCGTGCGGGGATGATGTGGTGGCGCTGGTGTTGCGTCACCTCGAACCCTTGAGCGAGTCCGATCAACAACGCCTGCGCGACTTTGCCCTGCTGCACCAGGTGCAATGGTGGCTGCAACCCAAAGGCCCCAACACCGTCCATCTGTTACCGATGGGGAGGCCGGCACGGGCCCTCAACTGGCCTACGCCCTGTCTGAATTTGGCATTCACATGCCCTTCCTGCCCACCGATTTCACGCAGGTCAATCCGCACATCAACCGCGTGCTGGTGGCGCGCGCGCTGCGCCTGCTGCAAGTGCAGGCCCATGAGCGCGTGATCGACTGGTTTTGTGGTCTGGGCAATTTCACACTGCCCCTGGCCACGCAGGCCCGTGAAGTGTTGGGCATCGAGGGCAGCGAGGCGCTGGTGCAGCGGTCCGATGAGAACTTGGTCTATAACCAGACCTTGCGCAAACACGCGGGTGCAACGGCCCTGGCGTCCACGCGCTTTGTGGCGCGCAATTTGTTTGAGATGACGCCCGAACTGTTGTGTCAGGATGGTGTGGCAGACAAGTGGCTGGTGGATCCGCCACGCGAGGGTGCCTTTGCGTTGGTCAAGGCCCTGGCCGATCTGCATCAAACGCCTGAATTACGTCAAGGTTGGACACCGCCCAAACGCATTGTGTATGTCAGTTGCAACCCCGCCACCCTGGCGCGGGATGCCGGCTTGCTGGTGCACCAGGCCGGGTATCGCTGCGAGAGTGCGGGCGTGGTGAATATGTTTCCGCACACAGCGCACGTGGAGAGTGTGGCGGTGTTTTCTCTGGCTTGAACGGTCTGGGAGGTCGCCCCATTTTTCCTGGGGTATGTCAAAAAAGCAAAGGGCCCGCGAGGGCCCTTGGTGTGGAAGCGTCTGAACGACTCAGTCGCGCTCGCCGCCCATGATGCCCAGCAGGGCCAGCAGGCTCTGGAACACGTTGATGATGTCCAGGTACAGGGCCAGCGTGGCACTGACGTAGTTGGTTTCACCGCCATCGATGATCTGCTTCAGGTCATACAGCATGTAGGCACTGAAGATCCCGATGCCCAGCATGGACAGCACCATCATGCCAGCCGTGGAGCCCACGAACACGTTGATGATGCCACCCACCATCAACACGATGGCGCCCACGAACAGCCACTTGCTCATGCCCGAGAGGTCACGCTTGATGACGGTGGACAGGCTGGCCATGGCGAAGAACACACCGGCTGTGCCGCCAAACGCGGTCATCACCAGTTGCGAGCCATTCTTGAAGCCCAGCACCATGGCGATCATGCGCGAGAGCATGAGGCCCATGAAGAAGGTGAAACCCAACAGCACCCACACACCGGTGGAGGAGTGCTTGGTCTTTTCAATGGCGTAAATGAAGCCAAAGGCACCTGCCAGGAACACCACCAGTCCCAGGCCGCCACCCAGTGCCAGCGTCAGGCCGGTGGCCACGCCAATCCAGGCACCCAGCACGGTGGGGATCATGCTCAGGGCGAGCAGGACATAGGTGTTGCGCAGGACCCGGTTGCGCTGGGCCGCGCTGCTGGCGGGAAAGTCGTAACCAAAAGTCTGCATTTGATCGCTCATGCATCACTCCTTGTAAAGATGATTGAAGCTGGGGGCATTGTAGGGGGATTCAAGATATTCCTACAATGCCGGCCAAAACCCTCATTCCTCAAAGGTTCTTATCCGTATGAAAACCAAAGCCGTCCTCGAACTGTCCGACCTCAAAGCCATTGCTGCTGCTGCCGAGGCCGAAGCCCTGCGCAACCAGTGGGCGGTGACGATTGCCATCGTGGACGATGGCGGTCACCTGCTGTGGCTGCAACGTCTGGACGGCGCCGCGCCCATTTCCGCCCACATCGCTCCGGCCAAGGCGCACACCGCTGCCACCGGCCGTCGTGAGACCAAGATTTACGAAGACATCATCAACAATGGCCGTTACGCCTTCATCACCGCGCCCACCATCGAGGGCATGCTGGAAGGTGGCGTGCCCATTCTCAAGGATGGGCAGGTGATTGGTGCGGTGGGCGTGAGTGGCGTCAAGTCCACGGAAGACGCACAGATTGCCAAGGCCGGCATCGCCGCCCTGGGCTGAGCGCCAGCCAGGTCTGGTTGGGCGTCTGCCAGCCTTCGGGGCTGGCGGGGCTTGACCGGGCTCAGTAGGTCAGGCGTTCAGGCCGGATTTCCTGCAGGATGGTGGTGGCAATCTCTTCGATGCTCTTGGTGGTGGTGGACAGCCACCGGATGCCCGAGCGACGCATCATCGATTCGGCCTCATTCACTTCCATCCGGCAGTTCTGCAAGCTGGCGTAGCGAGAGTTCGGACGTCGCTCGTTGCGGATTTCGCTCAGACGCTCGGGCTGTATGGTCAGTCCAAAAATTTTCTTCAAGTGCGGCGCCAGTGCCGGGGGCAGTTGCCTGCGTTCAAAGTCCTCGGGGATCAGCGGGTAATTGGCGGCCTTGAGGCCATACTGCATGGCCAGGTACAGGCTGGTGGGTGTCTTGCCGCTGCGGCTCACGCCCACCAGGATCACGTCGGACAATTCCAGGTCACGGTTGAGCTGCCCGTCGTCGTGCGCCAGGCTGAAGTTGATGGCCTCGATCCGGTCGTGGTATTCCTTGCTCTTGCTCACATCCGAGAAGCGGCCGATGCGGTGGTTGGAGGTGATGCCCAGCTCTTGCTCCAACGGGTTCACAAAGGTGCCAAACATGTCCAGGAGCATGCCCTTGCAGCCTTGCTGGATGACGCTCAGCACTTCCTCATTGACCAGCGTGGTGAACACGATGGGGCGACGACCTTCCACCTCCGCCGTGTGGTTGATTTGCCGCACCGCCTGATGCGCCTTGTCCACGCTGTCAATGAAGGGCAGCCGAACATGTCGGGGGCGCATTTCGAACTGCGCCAGGATGGCGTTGCCGAAGGTCTCGGCGGTGATGCCGGTGCCGTCAGAGATGAAAAAGACCGTGCGTTGAGGCATGGGGAGCAATCGGGATGAAAAGTGGACGCGGGCCAGCACATCGCAGGCTCGCCCTCTACAATTCAACCATTATCCAAATTTCTCCATGCTGACCCTGCTGCTGCCCTTGCTGCTGTTCCTGGCACCACGCCAGGGGGTTGGTGTGCGCGTGCCCCGGCGGGTCAGCCACTTGGTGCTGAACCTTCGCCGCCTGGCCAGACCGCTTTCAACTTCTGGAGCTTCCCCATGTCTGCACGCTTTAGCCCGACCGCCCTGGTCGTTCCGTTTGAGCACCTGAGAATGTCCGACGTCGAGGTGGTGGGCGGTAAAAACGCCAGCCTCGGCGAGATGATCTCGCAACTGCCCCAAGGGGTGCGTGTGCCCACGGGCTTTGCCACCACGGCCCACGCTTTCCGTGAATTCCTGCGCCATGATGGCCTAAACGACCGCATCCAGTCGAGATTGGCCACGCTTGACACCGACGACGTGCGTGCCCTGGCGGAAACCGGTGCGCAGATTCGCGCCTGGGTGGAGGCTCAGCCCTTTCCAGCGGATTTGGAGCAGGCCATTCGCGCTGCGTTTGCCACGCTGAGTGGCGACCAACCCCTGGCCTCGTTTGCTGTGCGCTCGTCTGCGACCGCCGAGGACTTGCCCGACGCCTCCTTCGCTGGACAGCAAGAGACCTTTCTCAATGTGGTGGGCATCGAGCAGGTGCTGCACAAAATGAAAGAGGTGTTTGCCTCGCTCTACAACGACCGCGCCATCAGCTACCGCGTGCACAAGGGGTTTGCCCATGCCGACGTGGCTTTGTCAGCCGGCGTGCAGCGCATGGTGCGCTCTGACCTGGGCGCTGCGGGCGTGATGTTCACCATCGACACCGAGTCTGGCTTTGAGGACGTGGTGTTCATCACCTCCAGCTACGGTCTGGGAGAAACCGTGGTGCAGGGGGCCGTGAACCCGGACGAGTTTTACGTGCACAAGCCCATGCTGCAAGCAGGCAAGCGCGCGCTCATCCGTCGCAACCTGGGTTCCAAGATGCTGCAGATGGTGTTTGCTTCCGAGGCCGATCGGGCCGCAGGCAGCCGACTGGTCAAGACCATCGATGTGCCCACCGAGCAGCGCAATCGCTATTCGCTCACGGACGCCGATGTGGAGCAACTGGCGCGTTATGCACTCATCATCGAGTCGCACTATGGCCGCCCGATGGACATCGAGTGGGGCAAGGACGGCACCGATGGCCAGCTCTACATCCTGCAAGCGCGCCCCGAAACGGTCAAGAGCCAGCAAAAGGGTCAGGCCGAGCAGCGCTTCTCCCTCAAGGCGCGCGGTGCCGTGCTGGCCGAAGGCCGTGCGATTGGGCAAAAAATCGGTGCCGGGCCGGTTCGCCTGGTGCACAACATCAGCGAGATGGATCGGGTGCAGCCAGGTGATGTGCTGGTGACCGATATGACCGACCCCAACTGGGAACCCGTGATGAAGCGCGCCAGCGCCATCGTCACCAACCGTGGTGGGCGCACCTGTCACGCCGCCATCATCGCCCGTGAGCTGGGCATTCCTGCTGTGGTGGGTTGTGGGGACGCCACGGAAAAACTCAGCGACGGTGCCCTGGTCACGGTGAGCTGCGCCGAAGGCGATACCGGCCACATCTATGACGGTCTGCTGGAGACCGAGGTGACCGAGGTGGAGCGCGGCACCATGCCTCAGATCCCCACCAAGATCATGATGAACGTGGGCAACCCGCAGCTCGCCTTCGACTTTGCGCAACTGCCTAACGAAGGGGTTGGGCTGGCGCGGCTGGAATTCATCATCAACAACAACATCGGTGTGCATCCCAAGGCCATCCTCGATTACCCTGCGGTGGACCCGGACCTGAAGAAGGCCGTGGAATCCGTGGCGCGTGGTCATGCGTCTCCGCGTGCTTTCTATGTGGACAAGGTGGCCGAGGGGGTGGCCACCATCGCGGCAGCGTTCTGGCCCAAGCCGGTGATTGTTCGCTTGTCGGACTTCAAGTCCAATGAGTATCGCAAGCTCATTGGCGGCAGCCGCTACGAGCCCGAGGAAGAAAACCCCATGCTGGGCTTCCGTGGCGCGGCGCGTTACCTGAGCGCGGATTTTGGCGAAGCCTTTGCCATGGAGTGCGAGGCCATCAGCCGCGTCCGCGGCGAGATGGGGCTGACCAACGTGCAAGTGATGGTGCCCTTCGTTCGCACCCTGGGTCAGGCCGAACGTGTGACGGGCTTGCTGGCCAGTCACGGCTTGCGCAGAGGTGAACAGGACCTGAAGGTCATCATGATGTGCGAGGTGCCCAGCAACGCCATCCTGGCCGATCAGTTCCTGCAGTTCTTCGATGGCTTCTCGATTGGTTCCAATGACTTGACCCAGCTCACGCTGGGCCTGGACCGTGACTCGGGCCTGGAACTGCTGGCCGCCGATTTCGATGAGCGTGACCCGGCGGTGCAAGCCATGCTGCGACGTGCCATCGATGCTTGTCGTGCGCAGGGCAAATATGTGGGCATCTGCGGTCAGGGACCCAGTGATCACCCCGACTTTGCCCGCTGGCTGTGTGAGGCCGGCATCGCCTCGATTTCCCTGAACCCGGACAGCGTGGTTCAGACCTGGAAGATGCTCGCCGACTGAGCGCCATGCCATGACAGACCCTTCCGTGGCGCCCGATGTGATCACTGCGCGGCAACGCGCGCGCGCACGCATCGGGGTGCTGCTGCTCGCGAACATCACTGTGGCGGGCTTGGTGGGGGCATGGTGGTGGCCCGAGCGCACCGAGTGGCACTATCTGCTGGTGACGCAGTTGTTGCCGCTGTGCTACGTGGCCCTGGCCTGGTGGGTGGCACGTCATCGCCCGCAAGAGGATGATCATGTTTAGGCGCTGGGGGCTGGTCTTGGCCGGCTTGCTGTGCGTTCTGGGGCTGTCGCTCAGCCTGTGGCTGGCAGATCTGCTGGGTGTTTCCAAGGTCTACATCAACGGATTTTTTCTGGTGATGTCCATCGTCGGCTATGCCTTTATCGGCATGTTCTGCCGCACGACGCGGCCCGATGAGTACTTCGTGGCGGGACGTCGCATCAGCGCGCCTTTCAATGGCATGGCCACCGCCGCGGACTGGATGTCGGCAGCCAGCTTCATTGGCCTGACCGGCTTGCTGCTCAACGAGGGATACATCGGCGACGGATTGCACGCAGGGGGACTGGCCTACGTGCTGGGCTGGACGGGCGGCTTTTGCTTGCTGTGTTTTTTGTTTGCACGCCGACTCAACCAGACGCGCGCCATCACCATTCCAGACATGCTGGGTGACTTGTTTGGCAGCACGGCCGTGCGCTGGCTGAGTGCCTGGGGCGCCATCCTGTGTTCCAGCATTTATCTGGTGGCACAGATCTATGGCATTGGCCTGGTGACGTCCATGTTGTCGGGTCTGACGTTCGAGTTGGGCATGTTCCTCGCTCTGGGCGGCATTTTGTTGTGCTCGTTCCTGGGGGGCATGCGTGCCATCACCTGGACCCAGGTGATTCAATGCGTGGTCATCGTGGCGTCCATGGTGGCCTTGGCGGTGGCCGTGTCCTGGCGTGAACAGGGCCATCCTTTGGTGCCCGTCGCGGCCATGCAGACCATGTTGAAGGTCAATGAGCGGGCGCAAGCGATTGCGCTGGACACCCACGAGCACACCACCTACCTGGCGATGGAGCAACGCCTGCGTCACCTGGACGAGAAGATTGCCGACCCACAAACCGCGCGCGAGGTGGAGCGACAAATCCTGGCGCTGCAGATTGCCCGCCTCAAGGCGGAGAACGCTCCGTTGGGCGATATTCAACGCCTGGAATCCAATCCGGCGTGGCGTGACATCGGCGAGGGCCGCATGGTGGAGGCCTGGCGCCAAGAGCGTGAGACCATCCAGCAAGTGATGAGCCGGCCCGTGGGCTTCAAGGGCTTGCAGTTGCCCGGCGCCAACCGGGGGTTGTTCAACACACTGGCGCTGGTGTTTTGCCTCATGGTGGGCAGTGCTGCCTTGCCGCACATTCTGGTGCGTTCCTTCACGGCAGCCAGCCCAAGGCAAGCTG
>VEQI01000124.1 GCA_018883305.1 Limnohabitans sp.
CCCCTGCTGATCACGGGCATGGCACAGGGTGGCCAGCTCATGACCACCACGGAGGTGGATAACTGGCCAGCCGACGTGCACGGCGTGCAGGGCCCGGAACTGATGCAGCGCTTTCAAGAACATGCGGAGCGCTTCAACACCCAAATCGTGTTCGACCACATCAACGCCGTGGATTTCAGCCAGCGCCCGTTCCGCCTGACCGGTGACAGTGGCACCTATACCTGTGATGCCTTGATCATTGCCACCGGCGCCTCGGCCAAATACCTGGGTCTGCCCAGCGAATCGGATTTCATGGGACGTGGCGTGTCGGGCTGCGCCACCTGTGACGGCTTTTTCTACCGCGACCAGGTGGTGAGCGTGGTGGGCGGCGGCAACACGGCCGTGGAAGAGGCGTTGTATCTCTCCAACATCGCCAGCAAGGTGCACCTGATCCATCGCCGCGACAAGTTCCGCGCCGAGCCCATCATGATCGACAAACTGATGGAAAAAGTGGCCGCCGGCAAGATTGTGCTGGAAGTGAACGCCACCCTGGACGAGGTGCTGGGCGATGCCTCTGGCGTGACCGGCGTGCGTCTGCGCCGCACCGCCGACCAGAGCACCTATGACCTGGCCTTGCAGGGCTGCTTCATCGCCATTGGGCACCAGCCCAATACACAAATCTTTCAAGGCCAGCTGGACATGAAGGATGGCTATATCGTCACCCGCAGCGGCCTGCAGGGCTTTGCCACCATGACCAGCGTGCCCGGCGTCTTCGCCGCCGGCGACGTTCAAGACCATGTGTATCGTCAGGCCATCACCAGTGCTGGAACCGGTTGCATGGCGGCGCTGGATGCGCAGCGATTCCTGGAGCAGGGCGCCGCCTGAACGGGCGGCCCCCAAGCGCGCTGAAAAGCGTCCTGGATTGCAGCCTTGATCGCATCCTTGATTCTCTGCCGGGGGCCTATGGTGCCTGAACGGCAGCGCCTCTTGGGGTACGGCCTGGGGGCATAGAAGCCCGGTTTGACAGCACGCTATAATCTTTGGTTTCGTGTCGCTCCCGTGAGGAGCCGACTGGGGATAACGCCCCCCTATCAGGCGAGGTCAGGCCCTGGCGTCAGCCATCGGCCGTTTTATGGAGTGTCCTCATGGCACGCGTATGTGAAGTCACGGGCAAAGGCCCGATGGTGGGCAACAACGTTTCCCACGCCAACAACAAAACCAAGCGTCGTTTCATGCCCAACCTGCAGTACCGCCGGTTCTGGGTCGAGAGCGAGAACCGTTGGGTGCGTCTGCGCGTGTCCAGCGCCGCCCTGCGCCTGATCGACAAAAATGGCATCGATGCCGTGCTCGCCGACTTGCGCGCACGTGGTCAGGCCTGAACCCCATTCACTGAAAGGACACGATCATGGCATCCAAAGGCGGACGCGAAAAAATCAAGCTGGAATCCACGGCCGGTACCGGTCACTTCTACACCACCAGCAAGAACAAGAAGACCATGCCCGAGAAAATGACGATCATGAAATTTGATCCGAAGGCTCGCAAGCACGTCGAATACAAGGAAACCAAGCTGAAGTGATTCGGCGGTTGTCCTGGCCGGTTTGCGGATCACTTGATCAGCCACCGACCCCATCAAAAAACCCGCCTAGGCGGGTTTTTTGTTATCTGCCACGCCCCTTTGAAGCCAGGGTGTAGCCACTTGTGCTGGGCGTCAAGCTCGAGCAGCCCGCAAACGCACTGAGAAATCACGCAATGCCGCAATGCCGCTGTCTTCCGCACGGCGGCACCAGGCTTGCAGATCCACCGCAAGTTGCTCACGAGAACGGTTGGTGGAGAGCCACAGCTGGCGCAACTCCTCACGCATGCGCACCATGGTATCCGCCGTGGGCAGTGCCGCACGAGCGGTTTCAAGCTGCGCACGCATCGCTGCGGGCACTTTCTCCAGATCACGGTGCATCCAGCGCCGCGCCGCCTGACTCACCGCTTCGGCGGGGCGCTGAGGCAGGCCTTGAAGTTCCTGCCGGCAAGCCTCACGCAATTGGCGTGCATATCCAGCCATCACCTCGTAGCGATTGGCAATCAGGGCCTCCAGCGTATTGACGTCTGCCTGGGCCTGAACGTCACCAAATGCCAGTTTCGGGGGTGTTTTCTTGACCTTGGCCAGACCCAGGGTTTCCAAAATACGAATGTACAACCAGCCAATATCAAACTCGTACGACTTGACCGACAGCTTGGCCGAGGTCGGGTAAGTGTGGTGGTTGTTATGCAGTTCCTCGCCACCAATGATGATGCCCCAGGGCGAGATGTTGGTGCTGGCGTCCGCCGCCTCAAAGTTGCGGTACCCCCAGAAATGGCCCACACCGTTGATGATGCCTGCCGCCGTGACCGGAATCCACAGCATCTGCACGGCCCAGACCGTCAGGCCCAGGGCACCAAAAAGCACCAGATTGACGATCAGCATGAGGGCCACGCCTTGCCAGGGCAGTCGGGTGTAGACGTTGCGCTCGATCCAGTCGTCGGGCGTGCCGTGACCGTATTTGGCAAGTGTCTCGGCATTGTTCGCCTCGGCCCGATAAAGCTCTGCGCCTTGCCAGAACACGGTCTTGAGACCCCGTGTTTGTGGGCTGTGGGGATCCTCCGGTGTCTCGCACTTGGCGTGGTGTTTACGGTGAATGGCAGCCCAGGCCTTGGTTTGCATGCCCGTGCCTATCCAGAGCCAGAAGCGGAAGAAATGCGAGGGCAACCAATGCAGGTCCAACGAGCGGTGAGCCTGATGACGGTGCAGGAAGATAGTCACAGCTGCAATGGTGATGTGTGTGGTCACGAGGGTGTAGACCAGCACCTGCCAGCCACTCAGATTCCACACACCATGACCCAACCATTGAAGAAACACGTCGAGACCTGGGGAGTTATGCGCGAACATATGAATGTAATCCAAAAGAATTCACTAGAGATAACCCTGGATTTTAAGGCGCTTGCCAAACGGATGCAAAAAATCCGTCCGTCCCGTGCCGATGTGGCCACAGGCGCAGGGACAGACCGTCGGCTGTACACAACGCAATGGCCTGAGGCACTTTGAGGCCTTCCAGCAGCTCAGCGACCGGCAAGGGCTTCCAGCCCGGGTGGCTGGCACTGAAGGCCTGAGCAATGGCCTCGTTTTCTTCCGGCAAAACACTGCAGGTGGCATAGACCAGGCGTCCACCCGACTTCAACAAGCGCGCCGCACTGGCCAAAATGGCCGTCTGCTTGACCGTGAGTTCTGCCACGCTTTGGGGCGATTGGCGCCACTTGAGGTCGGGATTTCGCCGCAGCGTGCCCAGACCAGAACACGGTGCATCCACCAGCACGCGGTCTATCTTGCCCACCAGACGCTTGATGCGGTCATCTCGCTCATGCGCGATGGCCGCAGGATGAACGTTGGAGAGTCCGCTACGGGCCAGGCGTGGTTTAAAAGCTTCCAGCCGGTGGGCCGATGTGTCAAAGGCATACAAGCGCCCGGTGCTGCGCATCGCCGCACCCAGCGCCAGGGTCTTGCCACCCGCACCGGCGCAAAAATCCACCACCATCTCGCCGCGCTTGGGATCCACCAGCATCGAGAGTAACTGCGACCCCTCGTCCTGCACTTCGATGTCACCACGCACGAACGGCTCCACCGTGGACAGTGACGGCTTGCCCTGCACGCGCAGGCCCCAGGGAGAATAAGGCGTTGGGGTGGACTTGATCCCCGCGGTTTTGAGTTCAGCCTGGATGGCATCGCGTTTGGCGCGCAAGGCATTGACCCGCAAGTCCAGCGGCGCAGACTGGTCCAGGCTGGCTACCAGCGCCCAGAACTCGTCACCCAGCTGGGCTTTGAGGGGTGTCACCAGCCACTCGGGCAAATTGTGGCGATGGCGTTCCAGCAAATCGTTGGTGTTGATTTGCAAACAGGCAGACAGCCAGGCTTTCTCGTTGTCCGTCAGCGCCGCCTGCAGCCAGTCGGCCTGGCCCTGGCGGTTGAGGTAATCATGCAGCCCCAAGATGGCCCAGCGCCGCTCGCGCGGCCCCGAGCCAGAGGGCAGGAAATGGTCATAGCGCAGTTTGTTGCGCAGCACCTGGTAGGTGGCTTCGGCCAAGGTCGCACGCTCGCGCGGTCCCAGTTGCAGGCGCTTGCGTTGTTCGCGAAAGAAGCGAGAAACCACCGAGTCGGCGGGATGATCAAGTTTGAGGGCCTGTCCAACCAGTTCGGCACAGGCTTCCAGTAAGGCTTTGGGGTGCATGGGCGTATTGTCCCACCCCGCAAGACACGTCCAAGCACAAGGCGCCGCAGCCCTGACTCACCAGCGTGAGCGGGCTTGTGCTTTGAACCTGTGGCGTCAGGCGAACACGCCCGCCGTGTCCTGCATTCGTGCCGACACTTCACCCAGGTGGTGCAGCGTGTCGCCAAACGTCATCTCCATCTGGGTCAGACGCTTGAAATAGTGGCTCACGATGTACTCGTCCGTCACGCCGATACCGCCGTGCAACTGCACCGCCTGCTGCCCCACAAAGCGCATGGAGTTGCCCAACTGGAACTTGGCCCGACTCAAGGCCGCACGTCGCTCTTCAGCGGGAAATGACAGTTTGAGACTGGCGTAGTAGCTCATCGAGCGCGCCAATTCGAGCTGCATCTTCATGTCGGCCACGCGATGGCGCAGTGCCTGGAAGCTGCCGATGAGGACACCGAACTGCTTGCGGGTATTGAGGTACTCCACCGTCACCGCCAGTGTCTTATCCATCACGCCGATGGCTTCCGCGCACAAGGCGGCAATGCCCACGTCCACCGCATGCGCCAGCGCCGGCAGGCCGTCTTCGGTCAGGCATTGAGCCGCAGCTGACTTGAAAGTCACCTCACCAGCACGCCCGCCATCCTGCGTCAGGTAACCGCGTGTGCTGACGCCCGCCGCCGAACGCGCCACCACAAACAGGCCCAGTTTGCCGTTGGCCATGGCCGGCACGATGAAGGCGTCAGCCTGGTCTGCCACCGGCACGATGCTCTTGCCGCCGGTGATCACCCAGCCATCACCCTGGCGTGCAGCCTGGGTGTCGCACTGGTCCAGGTGATAACGGTTCTTGCGCTCTTGCGTGGCCAGCACCATCAGCGCTTCACCCGTGGCCAGTGGCCTGCTCCACGCCTGTTGCACCGCATGAGAAGCATAGTTCGAGAGGAGCACGCCCGCCATCAAGGCCTGGACCAAGGGTTCTAGCACGATACCGCGCCCCAGCGACTCCATCACCACCATGCTCTCGACCGGTCCCATACCCAGACCACCCAGCGGTTCGGACAAGGTCAGTCCGGTGAGACCGAGTTCAGCCAGTTCGTTGTAGGCGTCGCGCGAGAAACCACCTGCGGCGGTGATGCCGCGACGGCGTTCGAAGTCATACCCGCGCTCGACCCATTTGCTGACCGCTTCGCGCAGTTGTTCTTGATCGTCGGAAAAATTGAAATCCATGATGCATCCTTGTAGCTTGCGAGTCAGCCGAGCACGGTCTGCGCGACGATGTTGCGCTGGACCTCGTTAGAACCACCGTAGATGGTGGTCTTGCGCATGTTGAAATAGTTGGCCGCCAAGGGGGCGCAATGCAGCGCGCCGACCTGGTCGCCCTGCCATCCAGCGTCCATGGCTTCCTGGATGAAGGGCAGGCTGTAGGGGCCGGCGGCCAGCATCATGAGTTCGGTGTAGCGCTGCTGGATTTCGCTGCCGCGGATCTTCAAGAGGCCCGCAATATCCAGAGACTGCTTACCCGACTTCTCGGCCGACAGCACACGCAGCACCATCATCTCCAGCGCCACGATGTCCACTTCCAGTTTGGCGATTTCATCGCGGAAACGGATGTCGTCATACATGCCCTCGGCCTTGGCGATACGCTTCAAACGCTCGAGTTCACGTTTGGCGCGGTTGACATCGGCGATGTTGGTGCGCTCGTGCGCCAGCAGGTGTTTGGCGTAAGTCCAGCCCTTGTTTTCCTCACCAATGAGGTTCTCGGCCGGCACCTTGACGTTGTCGAAGAACACCTCGTTGACCTCGCACTCGCCATCAAGCAGGCGAATCGGTCGCACCTTCACGCCGGGCGACTTCATGTCGATCAGCAGGAAGGAAATACCCAGCTGCGGCTTGCCCTCGGTGCTGGTGCGCACCAGACAGAAAATCCACTCGCCGTATTGGCCCAGCGTAGTCCAGGTTTTCTGGCCGTTGACGATGTAGTGGTCGCCCACGCGTTCGGCACGGGTCTTGACCGAAGCCAGGTCGGAGCCGGAACCCGGCTCGCTGTAGCCCTGGCTCCACCACACCTCGCCGCTGGCAATGCCGGGCAAGAAACGCTGTTGCTGCTCGGCGTTGCCAAAGGCCATGATCACGGGCGCCACCATCACCGGCCCGAATGGCACGATGCGAGGCGCACCGGCCAGGGCGCACTCTTCTTCAAACAGATGCTTTTGCACGGCAGTCCAGCCTGGGCCGCCAAACTGCTGGGGCCAGCCGTAGCCCAGCCAGCCCTTGCGACCCAAAATCTTGGACCAATTCTGCATGTCGTC
Organism: Limnohabitans sp.; assembly: GCA_018883305.1. Taxonomy (GTDB): domain Bacteria; phylum Pseudomonadota; class Gammaproteobacteria; order Burkholderiales; family Burkholderiaceae_C; genus Limnohabitans. The sequence goes on from VEQI01000124.1 coordinate 6,527, forward strand.
TCGGGTCAGACGCAAGGCATTGTGCACTTTGTGCGAGGTCTCGGCCGGCAGGTTGGCACGCACCCAGGTGCGAACTTCCTGGCGAAACGCCTCTTCTTCGGCGGTAAAGAACAAATCCATCAGTGATCTCCAGTCAAGGGGATGGTGAGCGAATCGAGTTTTAGCACGACCGTGCGATTTTCCATTATCACCGAGTTTGTCAGGCCCTGGCGTGCAGCCAGGCCGCAATGGCCTGCGGATAGATCCGATGCTCCTGACTGAGCACGCGCGAGGCCAGCGTCTGAGCGGTGTCATCCGGCAATACCGGCACCACTGCCTGCGCCAGGATGGGCCCGTGGTCCAGCTCGGCCGTGACGTGATGAACGGTGGCGCCGGCCACCTTGCAACCCGCTGCGATGGCACGCTCATGAGTTTGCAGGCCCGGAAATGCCGGCAACAGAGACGGATGGATGTTCACCAACCGCCCCGCATAGTGCTGCACAAAACCCGGCGTGAGGATGCGCATGAAGCCCGCCAACACCACCAACGCAGGCCGATGACGATCGATCTCGCTCATGAGGGCAGCGTCAAAGGCCTCTCGGGGCTGCGGCTGATCCGCAAACGCCTTGTGGTCCACCACCGAGGTGGCAATGCCAGCTTCACGCGCCATCGTCAGTCCCGAGGCATCGGCCTTGTTGCTGATGACAGCGGCCACACGCGCATTCAACCGCTCGGCCCAGCGCTCGCGCTCGGCCGTCTGCACGATGGCCGCCATGTTCGAGCCCCCGCCCGAAATCAGAATGACCAACGAACGCATCAGGCAGCCAAGCGGGAATGACGCGGCAAATGGGCCATCAGATATTCCATCTGGTCGGCCAGGATGCGGCGGTTGCGCAGGATGAAGTCTTCCCACAAGGTCGGTACATAGGGGGCATACAGCAGAGGCATGTGCGCTTGCTCCGGCGTGCGATTGCCCTTGCGATGGTTGCAACTACGGCAGGCGGTGACCACATTCATCCAGCTATCCTGCCCGTTCTGACCAAACGGCACGATGTGCTCGCGCGTGAGCTCACTCTCATGGAAGGTGTTGCCACAGTAGGCGCACAGGTTGCGGTCACGGGCAAACAGTTTGCTGTTGGTGAGCCCGGGACGCAGATCAAACGGGTTGATGTTGGGCACGCCGCGCGTGCCGATGATGCTGTTGACATGAATGACCGATTGCTGCCCGGTGCGGGCGTTGTGCCCCCCACGAAACACGGCCACCGGCAAGCCTGCCTCCCAGCGCACCTCGTCGGCGGCATAGTGGATCACGGCTTGTTCCAGCGAGATCCAGGATTGCGGCAGTCCCTGACCAGACAGCTTCAAGACCTTCAAGATCAGCCTCCTTCGTGGGGAATCAGAGACAATATACCCTGTTTTGATGACGGCTCCGTGCCGCACCCTACCCTGTGACATGCAGATTTTTCGCGGTTTCCATCACGCCGGATTGGCTGACGCCTGTGCGCTGACCATCGGCAACTTCGACGGTGTCCACCGTGGCCATCAGGCCATGCTGGCATTGCTGCGCTCGGAGGCGCGGCATCGCGGCGTGCCCAGCTGTGTGATGACCTTTGAGCCGCACCCGCGCGACTTCTTTGCCGAGCTCCAGGGCAACCCTTCGCTGGCACCCGCCCGCATTGCCAATTTGCGCGACAAGCTCGAGGAGTTGCGGGCCTGTGGCATCGATCAGTGCGTGTTGCTGCCTTTCAACCGGGCTTTGGCGAGTCAACAACCGCAGGCCTTCATCGAGGACGTGTTGCTGCAGGGGCTGGGCGTGCGTTACTTGCTGGTTGGCGATGATTTCCGGTTCGGCGCCAAACGCGCTGGCGACTACGAGTTGCTGGTGCAGGCCGGGCGTCAGCGCGGCTTCGACGTGGCGCGCATGAACAGTTACGAGGTCGACGGTCTGCGCGTGTCCAGCTCCGAGGTACGCTCGGCACTGGCGCGGGGCGACCTGGAGGCCACGGCGCACTTG
>VEQI01000125.1 GCA_018883305.1 Limnohabitans sp.
GTCATGGTGTTGTCGCGCGCCAGCGTGGCTTCACTCACCCCCGCATCCACACGCGCCTGCCGCAGCAGGCGTTGGTGTTCGGAGGTCCAGCGTTTGTTGACAGATGTCATCTGAAGGGGTGAGGAGGATTGCGCTCTAGGCCTGACTGGTCAGCCTGGCTTTCCAACGCCTATCTCATCATAAATTCGACTGCATCGCTTGTATCACCTTATTCATCCGGCAACGCACAATCCACCGGTTTGACATCCAGCATTCGCAGGATCCCCTGTGGCTCAATCCCAACAAGGTAGCCGCGTCGCCCGCCGTTGATGAGGATGCGGGGCAAGGTCAGGATGCTGGACTCCACATACACCGGCATCTGGCGTCGGGTGCCGAAGGGCGACGTCCCACCCACCAGATAACCGCTGTGCCGGTTGGCAACCTCCGGCGTGCAAGGCTCAACCGCTTTGGCCCCGATCTGCCGAGCCAGGTTCTTGGTGGACACTTTGCGATTGCCATGCATCAGCACCACCAACGGCTTGGCGTCCTGGTCCTGCATGATCAGTGTCTTCACCACCCCGAACGGATCGACGCCCAGTTCACGCGCACTGTGCTGTGCGCCGCCGTGGTCCACATAGTCGTACGGATGCTCGGTGAAGGCCACGCCATGCTGACGCAACCAGGCCGTGGCCGGTGTTTCACTGACGTGCGATTTCTTCGCCATCTCAGGCGCGCAAGAACCAGGGCGCACTGGCAGCGTCGCCCAAATCCCAGTACAGCCCCGCCATCATGGCCACGCCTTCACGTGCCACAGAAGCCAGCAAATGTTCATTGGGTGCATGCTGTGAACACGCTGGATAAGAGTGCGGCACCCAGATCGTGGGCAAGCCCAGGACATCCGTGAACACATCGTTGGGCAAGGAGCCGGCCAGATTGGGCAGCAGGGTCACGGGCTTGCCCACGCTGTGTTCGATGGAGGACATCGTCCAGGCAACCCAGGGGTTCTTCAAGTCCAGCCGCGTGGCCGGACTGGAGGCCGTGACCTGGACCTCGATATCGTCAAAGCCATGGGCCTGCAGGTGCTTACGCACCAGGTCTGCCAGTTGTTCCCACCGGGTGCCGGGCACAAAGCGCAATTGACAATGTGCCACCGCGCTGGGCGGAATGGCATTGACGGGTCGCTGTGGCTGGCCTGCGCCCAGCGCCAACACTTCCAGCGTGTTCCAGGCCATCAGACGCTCCGCGGGGGTCAGGCCGGGCTCACCCCAGCCAGGGTTTGTCACCGGGTCATCCTCGCCACCACCGATGTTCACCTCGGCCAGCGCCTGACGAACCTCGGCCGACACGGGCGGGGGCAACAAGCCTGACACCAGGATGCGACCATGGGCATCCGTGAGCGTGGCCACGGCGTGGGCCATACGGATGCCAGGATTGGTCAGCACACCGCCCCAGTTGCCCGAGTGATACGCACGCTCGCGACTGCGCAGCGACAGACTGAAGTTCACCAATCCCCGTGAACCCAGAAACACCGTGGGACGTTGGGCGTGCACACGCGGGCCATCGCAGGCAATCATCAAGTCGGCGGCCAACAGGGCCCGATGTTGTTCACAAAATGCGCGCAACCCGGGGCTACCCGCCTCCTCGCCCATTTCCAGCAAAACTGTCACGTTGTAACCTAGCTTGCCGCCACGGGCATCGATCACCTGCCTGAGCGCGGACAGGCTGGCCGTGTGCTGCCCCTTGTTGTCGGCGGTGCCGCGTCCATACCAGCGGTCGCCTTCCACCACGAGTTGCCAGGGCTGCAGGCCGGCACGCCACTGAGCCTCTTGTCCGTTGATCACGTCCCCATGGCCGTAGGTCAGCACGCCAGGCAAGCCGTCAGCCTCGATGCGACGCGCCACCATCAGAGGCGGCGCACCGGCCACCGGGTTGTCGAACACCTGGCAATCAAAACCACTGGCCGTGAGTTCTGGCGCGATTTCCTGCACCAGATACGCCTTGAGTACCTCGTTGTTGCCCGGCTGGTCACTGGCCGTGGGCTGCGCCACACGCCGCTTGAGCAAGGCCTGGTAATGGCCGTCATCGAACCAGCGGCGGCTGTTCGCCAGGACCTGCGCTCTTGTCATGTTGTCTCCATCGGCAAGGGGTAAAGCGGGAACTGTAATTCAAGCCCTGTGGACACGGCATCCCATGCAACCCGATGGTCAGATGCGCCCAAAGCGGCTTTTAGAATGCCACATCACTGTTTACACGAAGGCCCCTCATGCCACGCTTGTCATTGAGCCACTGGGACGCATCACGCATTCGGCGCAACCTGCTGGCAGGTGCCCTGTGTCTGACAGGGATGATCCTCCAAGGTGCCTGGGCGCAAACAACCACCGACTGGCCCGCCAAGCCCATCCGCTTGCTGCTGGGCTATCCAACCGGCGGCGGCTCCGACATCGTGGCGCGACTGATTGCCAAACCCTTGGGCGAACGCCTGGGTCAAAGTGTGGTGGTGGACAACAAACCGGGCGCGGGCGGCAACATTGCCACCGAGATGATGGTCCGGGCCGCCCCCGATGGTTACACACTGCTCTTCATCCCCAGCGGACACGCCAGCAGTGCCGCCATGAAAAAGCAGCTGCCTTTTCATCCGGTGAATGACTTGCACTGGATCAGCACCATCACCACCTACCCGCTGGCGCTGGCCGTGGTGCCGGACTCGCCCATCAAGTCCTTCCCGGATCTGGTGCAGCGAGCCAAGGCCGAGCCGGGCAAGATCAGCTACTCCTCCGTGGGGGTGGGCACCGCCATGCATCTGGCCACCGAGTGGATCGAGTCCGAAGCGGACATCCAGCTCAACCACATTCCGTTCAAAGGCGGCGTGGGCCCCATGACCGAATTGCTGGCCGGTCGCCTGGACGTCATGGTCGACACTATGACCTTGACCGCCGCCTTGCTCAAAGAGCAGCGCGTGCGTGCGCTGGCTGTCACCTCGCCCAAGGGCAAAAGTCCGATCGCCGGGGTGCCGGCGGTGGCCGACTTTTATCCCGGCATGGTGTTCGAATCCTGGCTGGGCATTGCCGCGCCCGTGGGAACGCCGGCACCGATCATCGAGCGCTTGAACCGGGAAATCCGTGCGGTGGTGGAGTCGCCGCCCGTGCGCCAGCGGCTGCAGGAACTGGGCGGACAGCCCCAGGCCAGCAGTCCCGCCGAGTTCCGTGCACGGGTGGAGCGTGACATCGGCAATCTGCGTAAAGTCATGCTTGATCGCAAGATAGATCAAGAGTAAGTACGTGCTCTTTTGTCGTTCACCCTAGGGAAAGCCAGAACCGGTCACCCAAATCATTGGTCATATGATATGAGCAAAGCTCATTCACCATGATCAAAAACGTATTCGGTTCCACCGTCGATCTGCTGGGCGAAGCCATCGTCTCCGCACGGTATCCCGTGGGTGAAAGTCTGCCCGCCGAACCGCTGCTGTGCGAGGAACTGGGCGTGAGTCGCTCCGTGCTGCGCGAGGCCGTGAAATCGCTGGTGGCCAAAGGGCTGCTGACCACCGGGCCCAAAGTAGGCACGCGCGTCATGCCGGAAGACCAGTGGAACTGGTTTGATCCCGATGTGATTGCCTGGTTGGTCAAAAAGGGGCTGCCGCGCGAATTTGTCCGCGACTTGCAGGACCTGCGCCGCGTCGTTGAACCCGCTGCCGTGCGGCTGGCCGCGCAACGGGCCGATGCCCAGGACCTGGCCGCCATCGAGTCCGCCTATGCCGGCATGAAGCACGCGGTTGAACAAGGCGGCGACGACTACATCACCCATGACCTGCGGTTTCACCAAAGCCTGCTGCGTGCCTCGCGCAACCGCATGCTGGCGCAAATGAGCGAGGTGCTGAGCGCCTTGCTGCGTACCAGTTTTGAAATCTCCACCCGCAAAGACAACGGACCGGCATCCTCGCTGTCCATGCACCGAGAGGTGCTGGATGCGGTGTCCGCCCGTCAGCCCGAACGGGCCGAGCAGGTCATCTTGCGACTGATTGACAGCGCTCGTCAGGACATTGATGACGTGCTGTCCTCGCCCCGTCCCGCGCGTTCGCGCCAGGCCCCCGCCGCAGCGCTGGCCTCCTGATTTCCAACCCCAACCACTTCTATCAACAAGGAGATTTCATGAAACTCAAGCATGTCGTGACGGCTGCGCTGATTGCCGCCGGTCTGGTGGCAGGTGGCGCGGCCAGCGCCCAGGAAAAGCTCACCGTCTGGTGGGTCAAGGGCTTCTACAAAGCCGAGGATGACGCGCTTTTTGCCGCCATCAAGAAGTACGAAGCCAAGAACAAGAACGTCAAGATCGAACTGTCCCAGTACCCGATCCAGGACATGATCCCCAAGACTGTGGCTGCCCTGGACGCCGGCAGCCCGCCCGACCTGGCCTACTCGGACACCTACGACTTCCAGACCACGGCCTCGTGGGCCTATGACGGCAAACTGGAAGACCTCTCCAGCGTGATTAACCCGCTGCGCGCCAAGTTTGCGCCGAACACGGTGGAAACCACCTTCCTGTTCAACAACAAGCTGCAGACCCGCAGCTACTACGCCTTCCCGATCAAGCAGCAGACCATGCACATCCAGTACTGGGCTGACATGCTGGCCGATGCCGGTTTCAAGGAATCCGACATCCCCACCACCTGGAAAGAGTACTGGAGCTTCTGGTGCGACAAGGTGCAACCCGCTTCGCGCCAAAAGACGGGGCAACGCACCTTCGGTATCGGCCAGCCCATGGGCGTGGATTCGACCGACTCCTTCTTCTCCTTCCTGACCTTCATGGATGCCTACAACATCAAGCTGGTCAACGATTCGGGCAAGCTCCTGGTCGATGATCCGGACGTGCGCAAAGGCCTGATCGCCGCCGTTTCCGATTACACCGCGGTGTATGGCAAGGGTTGCACACCCCCGTCCTCGACCAGCTGGAAAGATCCGGACAACAACGTGGCCTTCCACAACAAGACCACGGTGATGACGCACAACGCCACCATCTCGATCGCAGCCAAGTGGCTCGACGACATGAACAACAGCGCCTTGACCGACGCCCAGCGCGCCACGGCCAAGAAGAACTACACCGAACTGGTCAAAACGGCGGGCTTCCCCAGCAAGCCCGATGGCAGCAAGATGACCTACCGCGCCGCCATCAAGACCGGCGTGATCTTCAAGGACGCCAAGAACAAGGCCCGTGCCAAGGAATTCCTGAACTTCATCCTGCAGGAAGAAAACCTCACGCCGTATGTCGAAGGCTCCCTGGGCCGCTGGTTCCCGGTGACCAAGACCGGTCAGCAAAGCAAGTTCTGGAAAGAAGACGTGCACCGCAAGGCCGTGTATGACCAGTTCATGGCGGGCACCTCCACCTTCGAGTTCACCAAGAACTTCCGCTTCACCCAGCTGAACAATGAAAACGTCTGGGCCAAAGCGATGAACCGCGTGCTGAACGAAAAAGTGCCGGTGGAAAAAGCGGTCGATGAAATGATCGAGCGCATCAAGACCGTTGCGCGTCAATAAGACGTAGCCATGGATGGCGGCTGCCCGTGATGGGCAGCCGCCCTTTTGTGAGAGAGTATGACAATGTCCGATACCGCAACCCTGCCATCGGCCGCAGTCCCCGCGCGTTCCAGTTCCTCGTGGGAGTTCTGGGGCCGGTGGCTGGTGGTGCCTTACTTGCTGATATTTCTGGTCTTTGTGCTGTACCCCGTGTGTTACGGGCTGTGGTTGGCACGCCACCCCGAGAGCTATGTGAAGCTCTTTGACGATCCCGTGTTTTTTCGCACCGCGGTCAATACCCTGGTGTTTCTGGTGGTGGCCATCAATGTCAAGATGATGGTTGCGCTGGTGTTGTCGGGCTTCTTTATCCAGACTCGCTGGTGGATCAAGATTGTCTCGGCCTTGTTCATTTTGCCCTGGGCAGTGCCCTCCATTCCCACCATCTTGTCGGTGCGCTTCATGTTGAACCCGGAATGGGGCGTGATCAACAGCACCATCTTCCGCATGACCGGCCTGGATGGCCCCAACTGGCTGAACGATCCCACACTGGCGCTCACTTTCTCGATGCTGATGCACATCTGGAAATCGCTGCCGTTCTGGACCCTGATTCTGGTGGCGGGTCGCCTGGCCATTCCTTCCGATCAATACGAAGCTGCTTCCGTGGATGGCGCGTCCAGTTGGCAAAAGTTCCGCTTCATCACCTGGCCCTCGATGAAGACCCTCTACCTCACCTCCACCCTGCTCTCCATGATCTGGACGCTGGGCGACTTCAACAGTGTCTACCTGCTGACCGGCGGTGGCCCCGCCGACCTCACGCACGTGCTGGCCACACTGGGCATTCGGTATCTGCGACTCGACCAAGTGGATCTGGCCATGGCGTCCATCGTGGTGGCACTGCCGCTGGTGTTGCCGCTGGTGTACTTCATGATGAAGCGACTCTCCAAGTAAGGGCATGACCATGAAGAAATCCCTGCTCAAAACCGTCACCACCGAAGCCAAGCTGTTGCTGATTGGCATTCCGGTGCTGGTGTGGACGCTCGTGCCCATCTATCACATGTTCCTGTTCGCCATCTCGAGCAAGGACTCCGCCACCTCGGGCAGGCTCTGGCCCAAGGAACCGACGTTGCAGAACTTCGACTTCGTGTTCCATCAGAAGCATTTCTACCTGGATCACTTTTGGGTGCAAATGGGCAACTCGCTTTTGATTGCCTTGACCGTGGGATTTCTCACGCTCTTGATCGCCACTTGCGCGGCCTTTGCCATCAGCCGCCTGAAGGTGCGAGGCGGGCGCACCGTGATGAACCTGGCCCTGTTCACCTATTTCATCCCGGCCGCGTTTCTGGCGGTGCCCATGTACAAGACCATGGGGCTGTATGGTCTGCTCAACACGCAATGGTCGCTGATCCTCGCCATGGTGACGATTGCCTCCCCGTATTGCATTTGGGTGCTCAAGCAAGCCTCGGACAAACTGCCGTTTGAGCTTGACGAAGCCGCCCGCATGGACGGCGCGTCACCGATGCAGCTTTTCTTCCTGGTGTACTTGCCCTTGATGGTGCCCTCGCTCGTCGCGGTGGGCACATATTCGCTGCTGCTGGCCTGGAATGAATACCTTTATGCCTTCTTGCTGCTGTCCAACGACAAGAGCGTGACGGTGGCCGTGGCGCTTGGCAACTTCTTGTCAGCAGACGATTCACCGTGGGAATTGCTGATGACCACAGGCCTCATCTACGCGCTGCCGCCGGCAGCGATTTATTACACCTTCAAGCGTTACATGGTGTCGGGCCTGACCGCCGGCGCTGTCAAATCCTGAGAGTCCAACATGGCTTCCGTCTCTTTTCGCAACATCAAGAAATCGTTCGGCAAAACCGACATCATCCACGGCATCAGCTTTGACATTCGCGACGGCGAGTTCGTGGTGTTGGTGGGCCCCTCGGGGTGTGGCAAATCCACGCTGCTGCGCATGCTAGCCGGTCTGGAAGACATCACCGATGGCGAGATCGTGATCGACAACACGTCTGTCAACGATCTCGAGGCCAAGGACCGCGACATCGCCATGGTGTTCCAGAGCTATGCCCTGTACCCGCACATGACGGTGCGCGAGAACATGGGCTTTAGCCTGCGCCTGCGCAAGGCCAGCGCACAGTTGATGCAAGAACGTGTGGCGCACGCGGCGCGCATTCTCAACCTGGAGTCACTGCTGGAGCGCTACCCGCGTGAACTCTCGGGTGGCCAGCGTCAACGGGTGGCCATGGGCCGCGCCATCGTGCGCGACCCCAAGGTGTTCCTGTTTGACGAACCCTTGTCCAACCTGGACGCCAAGCTGCGTGTGGCCATGCGTGCTGAAATCAAGGAACTGCACCAACGCCTCAAGACCACCACGGTGTATGTCACGCACGATCAGATCGAGGCCATGACCATGGCCGACCGCATCGTGGTGATGCATGACGGCATCGTGGAGCAGATTGGCACGCCGCTGGAGCTGTTTGACCATCCGGGCAACTTGTTCGTGGCGCAATTTATCGGCTCACCGGCCATGAATGTGGTCAAGGGCGAGTTCAAGGCGGGCACGACATCCGTCGAGGCCCAAGGTGTTCAGTGGCCTGTGCCCGCCCATCTGACGCGCCATGCCGGACGTTCGGTTCACTACGGCATTCGCCCCAGCGACATGACCTTGTCCAGCTCGGGTCAGGGTGTGCCTGCGCAAGTGGTGGTGGTGGAACCCACCGGCGCAGAAACCGAACTGCTGCTGCAAGTCGGGCAAGCCACGCTCACCATGGTGCTGCACGGTCGAACAGCGGTGCAACCGGGTGACACCGTGCATCTGGACATCGACGTCAGCAAAGTCCATCTGTTTGATGGACACAGCGAGCAACGACTGGATTGAGGGATGGGCCGCGGATCTTGCGGTCGATCCATTCGGGCACCTCAGTCGCCGCTCAACGCTGCACCCACTGAGGGCCCAACTCGGCCAATGAGGCGGCCCCCGAGAGCTTCATCGACAGCTTCAATTCGTCGATCAGTATTTGC
>VEQI01000126.1 GCA_018883305.1 Limnohabitans sp.
CACCGCCAGCGTGTTCTTTGACAAGCGCCTGTGGCGGGCGGACATCGCTGGCTCGTTGGCGCATGCCGGCATGCTGGCCAAGCAAGGCATCATCCATGCCGATGACCTGGCGGCCATCCAGCGCGGCATGGCGCAAATCCAGGCCGACATCGAAGCCGGCCGCTTTGAATGGAAGCTGGAGCTGGAAGACGTACACCTCAACATCGAGGCTCGCCTCACCCAGCTGGTGGGCGACGCCGGCAAGCGGCTGCACACCGGCCGCAGCCGCAATGACCAGGTGGCCACTGATGTGCGCCTGTGGCTGCGCGACGAAATCGACCAGATCATCACCTTGCTGACGGAACTCCAACGTGCCCTCCTCAGCGTGGCGGAAAAGAACATCGAGGTCATCCTGCCAGGCTTCACCCATTTGCAAGTCGCCCAACCCGTGAGCTTTGCGCATCACTTGCTGGCTTACATCGAGATGTTTGCGCGCGATGTGGAGCGCATGCAGGACGTGCGTCGTCGCACCAATCGTCTGCCGTTGGGATCTGCCGCGTTGGCAGGCACCACGTATCCATTGGACCGCGAGCAAGTAGCCTTGACGCTGGGCATGGTCGACGAGCAAGGCCGTGCCGTCGTGTGCCAAAACAGCCTGGATGCGGTGAGCGATCGTGACTTCGCCATCGAGTTCACCGCTGCCGCCAGTCTGTGCATGGTCCATATCAGCCGTCTGAGCGAAGAGCTCATTCTCTGGATGAGCCAGAACTTCGGCTTCATCCGCGTTGCCGACCGCTTCACCACCGGCAGTTCCATCATGCCGCAGAAGAAAAACCCCGACGTGCCCGAACTGGCTCGCGGCAAGACGGGGCGGGTGGTCGGTCATTTGATGGGCCTGATCACCCTCATGAAGGGGCAACCCCTGGCTTACAACAAGGACAACCAGGAAGACAAAGAGCCGCTGTTTGACACCGTCGACACGCTGCGCGACACCTTGCGCATCTTCAGCGAGATGATTGGCGGCGAAGTGAATCCTGCCACGGGGCAGAAGGAAGGCGGCCTGCAGGTGAATCCGCCCGCCATGGAAGCGGCGGCACAAAAAGGTTATGCCACCGCCACCGACCTGGCCGACTACCTGGTCAAAAAAGGGTTGCCCTTCCGTGACGCGCACGAGACCGTGGCGCATGCGGTCAAGGCGGCCAGCAGCCACCAGTGCGACCTCTCCGAATTGCCGCTCACCGTTCTGCAAGGCTTTCACCCCTCCATCGAACAGGACGTCTATCATGTGCTCAGCTTGCGCGGCTCTCTGGAGGCTCGCAATACGCTGGGGGGAACGGCACCCGTGCAGGTACAGGCGCAAATCGAGCGTCATCATCAGCGTCTGAAGTAATTTGTCACGCTTGCTGTCCCGGCTTTCACAGCCACCCGTGGTTGGGTGGCGCTAGGATGCGCAGGCTTTATTCGCACACTGCGAGGAACTCATGACCGTTATCACCACTATCGAAGATCTGCGTGTTCTGGCCCAGCGGCGCGTGCCGCGCATGTTCTATGACTACGCCGACTCCGGCAGCTGGACCGAGAGCACCTATCGCGCCAACGAGTCGGATTTCCAGAAAATCAAGTTACGTCAGCGCGTGGCGGTCAACATGGAGGGGCGCAGCACGGCCACCACCATGATCGGACAGAACGTGGCCATGCCTGTGGCCATTGCGCCCACAGGACTGACGGGCATGCAGCATGCGGACGGCGAGATTCTGGCCGCACGTGCCGCCAAGGCGTTCGGCATTCCGTTCACGCTCTCCACCATGAGCATTTGCTCCATCGAAGACGTGGCCGAAGGCACCGGAGGTCACCCGTTCTGGTTCCAGCTGTACGTGATGCGCGATCGCGACTTCATTGGCCGCCTGATCGACCGCGCCAAGGCAGCGGGCTGCTCGGCCCTGGTGATCACACTCGACCTGCAAATCCTGGGGCAGCGTCACAAGGACCTGAAGAACGGCTTGTCAGCACCCCCGAAGCTCACCCTCCCCAACATCATCAACATGATGACCAAGCCGCGCTGGTGCCTGGGCATGCTGGGCACGAAGCGACGCGAGTTTGGCAACATCGTGGGCCACGTCAAAGGCGTGGAAAACATGAGTTCACTGTCCTCCTGGACCGCGCAGCAATTCGACCCGCGGCTGAACTGGGGCGATGTGGAGTGGATCAAGAACCGCTGGGGCGGCAAGATCATCCTCAAAGGTATTCAGGACGTGGAAGACGCCAAGCTGGCCGTGGCCAGCGGGGCCGATGCGCTCATCGTCTCCAACCACGGCGGCCGTCAGCTCGATGGTGCCGAGTCCAGCATCAACGCCCTGCCGGCCATTGTGGACGCGGTGGGCAGCCAGATTGAAGTGCACATGGACGGCGGCATTCGCAGCGGCCAAGACGTGCTCAAGGCCGTGGCCCTGGGCGCCAAAGGCACCTACATCGGCCGCTCCATGCTGTACGGCCTGGGCGCCATGGGTGAGGCTGGCGTCAGCAAGGCCTTGCAGATCATTCACAACGAATTGGACTTGACCATGGCGTTCTGTGGTCACACACAGATCAGAAACGTGGACAAAAGCATTTTGTTGCCGGGCACGTTCCCGACGGCATAAAGCGCTCACATTCATGACGTGGTTGTCACTTCAACCAGTGACGCTGCGCAAAGCCCAGGCGTGTCACACCTTCACCACACCAGGAAGACGTGACCTCGCCCGCACCCATTCGCCGCATTGCCCATCTGGACATGGACGCCTTTTATGCGTCCTGCGAACTCATGCGCTACCCGCAGCTCAAAGGCCTGCCCGTGGTGATTGGTGGCGGACGGCGGCGCGAGGACGATCTGCTGGGCAAGCTGCAGGTGGCCTATCCGGATGCCGAGTGGACCGAAGAGAATTTTCAGGAGCGCCTGGCCCACATCCCGCTCGACTTTTTCCCACGCCTGTCGGGCTACACCGGGCGCGGCGTCATCACCACCGCCACCTACCCGGCGCGGCAATTCGGCATCGGCTCGGCCATGGGCCTCATGAAAGCCGCCAAGCTATGCCCGGATGCGATCCTGCTGCCGGTGGACTTTGAACGCTACCGACATTTCTCGCGCAGCTTCAAGGCCGTCATCACCGAGATCGCACCCTTGATGGAAGATCGGGGCGTGGACGAGGTTTACATCGACTTCACCCACGTGCCCGGTGGCCAGCGTGAAGGCGGGCGAGTGCTGGCGCGACTCATCCAGAAAAGCATTTTTGACGCGACGGGCCTGACCTGCTCGATCGGGGTGGCGCCCAACAAGCTGATCGCCAAGATGGCCAGCGAGTTCAACAAACCCAATGGCATCTCGATCGTGCACGAGGCCGATTTGCAAACCCTCATCTGGCCTCTGCCATGCCGAAAGATCAACGGCATCGGGCCCAAGGCCGACGAGAAGCTCAAGGCCCAGGGCATCGAATCGATTGGGCAGCTGGCCGCGCGCGACAAGGAGTGGCTGATGCAGCACTTCGGCAAGAGCTACGGCGCCTGGCTGTTTGATGCCGCCTGGGGGCGTGACGAGCGCCCGGTGGTGACCGAGAGCGAGCCCGTGAGCATGAGCCGCGAAACCACTTTCGAACGTGATCTGCACGCGGTGCGTGACCGCGAGGAGCTGGGCACCATCTTCACCCGCCTGTGCCAACAGGTGGCAGCCGACCTGCAACGCAAAGGCTACGAAGGCCGCACCATCGGCATCAAGATCCGTTACGACAACTTCCAGGCCGTCACCCGCGACCAGAGCCTGGACGATTACGTGGCCGATGCCCAGCGCATCCGGCAAACCGCCGGCCAATGCCTCAAGCGCGTGGACCTGACGCGGCGTATCCGCCTGCTGGGCGTGCGCGTAGGCTCGCTCGTCAAGGCCGGAACACAACCGCCATCGGCCAACCGCCACATTGCCGCAGAGGAGCCCCCCCATGAACAAACCCAGCTGCTTTTCCCTGACGACTGACCACCAAGTGGCCCACCTGGTGCTCAGCCGCCCCGAGGCGATGAACACCATCAAGGGCTTTCGCGAGTTGGGCTGAACATTCCACGTGGTGGGCTGATCGTGTCCATCGGTGGCCTTTTGCAAACCTAAAGGACCCTGCCCGTCTGGGGTTGCCTATGGGGTCGAGCCTTGTTACACGTTGGTGCCTTGAGCATTCACGGAATATGTATTAACATTGTTGCAACTGGAGGAATAACATGGAAATTGCCATTCGAAACATCGGCAACAGCAAAGGCGTGGTCTTGCCCAAGCCCTTGCTGGCCCAGGTCGGGCTGGACGATCAGGCCACAGCCATCATCGAGGTAGAGAACGGCTCCATCGTCTTGCGCAAGCCCGCCAAGGCAGCTCGTGCCGGTTGGGCAGAGGCTGCTGCGGCTGTTTCTGCCAAAGGCGGCGATGCGCTGTTGATGGGTGAGTTCGGCAACCTGGAAGACGAGGAGTTGGGCTGGTGAAGCGCGGCGACATTTGGTTGGTGAACCTGGACCCGACCGTGGGCAGCGAGATCAAGAAGTCGCGTCCCTGCGTTGTGGTGTCCCCGGCAGAATTGAATGACCACTTGCGCACCGTGATGGTGGCGCCCATGACATCCAAGGGCTTTGCAGCGCCGTTTCGGGTGCCTGTCACCCATGCTGGAACCAAGGTCCTGATCGTGCTGGATCAGCTTCGGACGGTTGACAAGGTGCGCCTGGTCAAACGGCTGGGCGCTGTGTCCGCCAAGACATTGACTGCCGCACTGACCACGCTACAAGAAGTCTTCGCGGAGTAGAAGGAAAAGCCCCCGCGCCAGCCATCAGGTCGGCGTCACAAACACCGGCGCAATCCCACCCCCATCGCTGAGGAAGTTGGTGGTCTGGTCGACGTACAGGCGGGCGGCAAATAGCTGCACCTCGCCGTTGTAGGCGTAGGCGCGCACATCGGCCTTGATCGTCTAGCGTTCGTCGCCCACCATCACCATCCGCTGGCAGGGCGGGATCAGGGTCTGGGCCACACAGGGCAAGCTGCTGATTTGCTCCCAAGTCTTGTGGGTGAGCTTGTCGCCCAGGTACGCGGCTTTGGAGCCATAGCCGGCCAGCGGCTTGAAGAAATAGCGCTTACGCTTGGCCCACAGCTGGTCGGCGTTGCCCGGTGTGAGCAGCTGCGTCTGAGGCACCAGCTTGGCCAGAACCTGGCCCAGAGCGGCGTGGGCTGGCGCTTACTGGCGTGCTGTGCGGACGTTCGATGGCACGGTCCCCGGGGCGCTGGTGCGCCAGGGATTGATATCCAGCCCCCCCCGACGCGTGTAGCGCGCGTACACCATCAGCTGCGACGGACGGCATTGTCGCCAGATGTCCATGAAGATGCGCTCCACACAATGCTCATGAAATTCGTTGTGGTTGCGAAAACTCACGATGTACTGCAACAAACCGGCTTGATCGATCTGAGGGCCGCTGTAACGAATTTGCACGCTGCCCCAATCGGGTTGTCCGGTCACCAGGCAATTGCTCTTGAGCAACTGACTGGTCAGGGTTTCAGTCACCGGCTGCTCGTCAAATTGCGCGGTCAGCAACTCGGGCGCCGGCTGGTAGTGACTGCACTCGATGTCGAGCCGATCCAGGCTCAACCCCTCCAGCTCCTGCACCGGCTCCCTGTCGAAGTCATCCGGCTGCACAAGTTGCACGCCCGCAACGCCTTGCCGACCTGAACCCTGCCACAGTGCTGCGGACAAATCGGTACGCAAGCGAGCCAGCACCTCCTCGGGCCCGGACAGACGCGAATTGGAAAAACTGCCCAGATACAGCTTCAGGGACTTGCTCTCGATGATGTTGGGCGAATCGGCGGGCACCACCAAGCGTGCCAGCGCCACCTGCGGTTTGCCTTTGGCATTGAGCCAGCTGAGCTCATAGGCGGTCCACAAATCCGCGCCCATGAACAGCGGTTGCTCGCCCACGCCTATCATCGCCCGCTGGGTGGCGCGCGGCATGGGGAACAACACCTCGGGGGCGTACTCGGTGGGGTAGCTGGCGCTCTTGCCCAGCGGTGACAAGTCAGGTGTGCTCATGCAGAAATTGGATCAGGTCAGGCAGGAATTGTTGCAGCAAGCCCGGGGGGATGTCGTGTCCCATGCCGTCGATCACGCGCAACGTGGCCCCCGGTATACGTCGCGCGGTGTCCTCCCCGCAGGGCAAGGGCAGCAAGGGGTCATCGCGGCCGTGAATCACCAAAGTGGGACAGGTGATGTCGCACAGCAACTCAAAGCGGTCGGCATCGCTCATCACGGCCAGGGTTTGCCGCATCACGCCAGCAGGACGATAGGCGCGTTGCACCGCCTGGCGCACCCGCTCACCCATCACGACCGGGTCTTCATGCTCGGCGGGGCTGGCAATGACGTCCAGCAAGTGCTGCGTGTTGCGAATGGCTTGTTCAAGGCCTGGATTCAGGGGTTGGGTGGACATCGCCTTGAGCACTTGCGGTTGCGGGCCGGGCAAATCGGGTGCTCCGCTGGAACTCATCCAGCTCACCAGAGACATCACCCGCTCGGGCGCGGTCCAGGCCATGCGCTGGGCGATCATGCCGCCCATGCTCACCCCAATCACGTGGGCGCGCTGCACCTGCAAGGCATCGAGCACCCCCAGCGCATCGCGGGCCATGTCTTGCAGGCTGTAGGGTTTGCGCATTGACCAGCCCAGGCGATGTTTCAGGCCGTTCCACAGCAGATTGGGCACGCCCCAATCGTCAAAACCGGTGGACAAGCCCGCGTCCCGGTTGTCGAAACGGATGACCCGCAAACCTGCCCGGTCCAGTGCCTGCAACAAGGGGGTCGGCCAAGCGGTGAGTTGCATGCCCAGGCCCATGATGAGCAGCACGGCGGGCCGCTCTGGTTGGCCTGAGTCCGCCACTTCCAGTTCGATGCCGTTGGCGTGGATGCGCATGGTGCCGTCAGGCCGCCTCGCGCCGGAACACCAACCGGTCAGGCTCGGACACAGCGGGGGCGAAGGCATAGCCTTCGAGGTGAAATTTTTGCAAGGCGGCGGGGGTTTTCACTCGTTGGGTGATGGCATAACGGGCCATCAATCCACGGGCACGCTTGGCCATGAAGCTGATCACTTTGTAACCCGGGCCCTTGCGCTCTTCAAACACACACTCGATCACACGGGCTTTCAGAGCCTTGCGATCCACCGCCTTGAAATACTCCTGGGATGCCAGGTTGACGATGATGGGTTGCGGGTGCGTGGCCACCTGCGCCTGCAGGTGATCGGCAATCGTGCGGCCCCAGAATTTGTAGAGGTTGCTGCCATTTGCATTGGCCAGTGTGGTGCCCATTTCCAGGCGGTAGGGCTGCATCCAGTCCAACGGGCGCAGCACGCCGTACAAGCCGCTCAGGATGGCGATGTGATCTTGCGCCCACGCCAGGTCCTTGAGTTTGAGGGAGCGAGCATCCAGCCCCTCATACACATCGCCATTGAAGGCCAGCATCGCCTGACGCGAATTCTTGGCGGTGAACTTGGACGACCAGGCTTTGTAGCGCGCCACATTCAGATCCGACAGCGCTTCGCTCAAGTCCATCAACTCGGCAATCTTGGCCGAGGATTTTTTCTTCAATATCGCCATGAGTTCACTCGACTGTTGGGTGAACTGCGGCTCAGTGTGGGGAATGTCACCCAGAGGGGTGTCGTAATCGAGTGATTTGGCAGGAGACAGCAAGAACAACATAAAGGCCTCATCCGGATCAAGCAGCGCGCCAGCCCTGGAGGGCTGGCGCGCACGAATTGTGTCACGGCCTAGCGCAAGTCCGTCACCAGACTGGCGAGCGTGGCGGCACTGATGGACGCTTGGGCCGGGTAATGGGGGTGATCGCAACCCAACACCACGGCGGTGGCCGTCTGCAGCGCGGCCATGTGTGCCGGCGTGAACTCAAAACGCACGAAGTGCACGGCAGACGTTTTGACCTCGTTTTCTCGGTCCAGGTCTTCGTCTGCAATGGCATACACCCGGGGTTGTCCTGGCGCCTCCACGTACAAGCGGTCTTCCAGACCGATCAGTCGCGCCAGCTCGCGCTTGCGTTCCTCGACATCCGGGTACTCGAGCATGACGGTGGCTTTCCAGTTGCTGCCATCGGGCACCAGAGGGGCATACGATTCGATTTCTGCCCGGATGCCGGCCTCCTCGAAAATTTTTTCGATGTGCAGCATCTCCTGAATCTGATAGCGGATGGTCCACTCGCTTTCAAATTGCAGGGTGACATGCCCGCCCAGGTGAACCGTGCGCTGGCGTCGATGCGCCATCACCTCGGGCTTGCGGGTGCGGCGGTACTTGGCGTAGGCCTCCAGGGTCAGGAGGTTGTCGGGGGTGATGTGACCCGTCAGTTGCATGAAGAAAATGGCAGCGGCTCAGTCTTGAAATTGCTCCAGCGCCTTGGCATAACGGTTGGCATGCGAGCGCTCGGCCTTGGCCAGAATTTCAAACCAGTCGGCAATTTCGTCCAGGCCTTCCT
>VEQI01000127.1 GCA_018883305.1 Limnohabitans sp.
GTGCTGGGTTGCTGCAAACACCGATCGACGAGGATGGAGGACTGGAGATCGCAACGCGCTCACGCGGTACGCCACGCATTGCCAACCGCTTGCTGCGCCGTGTACGTGATTACGCCGAGGTCAAAGGCTCGGGTCGCATCACCCGCGAGATGGCCCAGCAGGCCCTGGCCATGCTGGATGTCGATCCGCTGGGGCTGGACCTGATGGACCGCAAGCTCCTGGAGGCGGTGGTGCATCGGTTTGATGGCGGTCCGGTGGGGCTGGACAACATCGCGGCCAGCATTGGCGAGGAACGCGACACCATTGAGGACGTGATCGAGCCCTTTTTGATCCAGCAGGGCTATTTGCAACGCACACCGCGTGGGCGGGTGGCCACACTGGCAGCCTATCGGCATTTGGGCGTTTCACCGCCGGCAGCCGCGGGCGGCTTGTTTGCCGACCCTACTTGAGGCGCTCCAGAGGCGCTCACAAACTCACACGTCTTCAGGCCGTTGACTCGTCCAGCGCGGCATCGTCAAGGTGCCGCGTGTCTCCCCAGCCTACCAGCGTGAGCCCTTGCGGTGACCACAGCAAGCGGTTGATGGCCGCGTTTCCCAGCGTCCAGGTGCGTGGCGCCTGAAGGTGTTGTTGCGTGGCCAAGCGGTACAGCGCGTCCATCACGCCGCCGTGGGCCACCAGCACGATTTGCTCGCCAGGGTGTCGGGCCGCCAACGCGTCGGTGGCGGCGGCCACGCGGTCACGCACTTGTTCCAGGGTTTCACCCTGGTCAGGGGCCCAGCCGGGCTCACGATCGCGCCAGCGGCGGGTGTCCTCGGGCCAGGTGGTTTCGATGTCGGCCCAGGTGCGCCCCTCGAAAATGCCAGAGGCGCGCTCACGCAAACCCGTGTGAGGGATTGGGGCCAGGCCAGCCACCGCGCCTATGGCGCGCGCCGTGTCAAAGGCACGGCTGAGATCGCTGCTGTAGATGGCCGCGATGGGCTCGTCTGCCAGGGCGCGGGCGGCCTGGCGAGCCTGCCATTGGCCGCGTTCATTCAAGCCTACATCCAGTTGTCCCTGGATACGGGTGTCCACATTCCAGGCGGTCTCGCCGTGGCGGATGGCAATCAGGCGGGTGGTTTCCATGGGGGTTTAGTGTAGGGGGTGGCGGCGTCGGCTGTAGGACACCCAGGGCATTCCAAATCGACGAAAATCGCACGATCGTTCGTTTTAATTGCCATGCCACCCCCCATCGCTTCTTCCAAAGGTCAACACACCCGCGCCGTGATTCTGGACGCCGCGCTGTCCCTGGCCACCCAGGTTGGCCTGGAGGGGCTGAGCATTGGCGTGCTGGCCGAGGGCACCGGCATGAGCAAATCGGGCGTGTTTGCGCATTTCGGTTCGCGTGAAGAGTTGCAGATCTCGGTGATTCGCGAATACCACCACCGGTTTGAGCAAGAGGTGTTTTTCCCCTCGTTGCAACTGCCCCGTGGCCTGCCGCGTCTGCGCTCTTTGTTCGAGTTATGGGTCACGCGCATCGCGCAGGAACTGGATGCGGGTTGCCTGTTCATTGGCGGTGCGGCAGAGATGGACGACCGACCCGGTCCGGTGCGAGATGCCCTGGCCGCCTCGGTCAGCCTGTGGCTGGCGGCTTTGCATCGGGCGGTCACGCAGGCGCAGGCCGAGGGCCATCTGCCCGCCGATTGGGATGCACACCAGGTGACGTTCGAGTTACATGGTCTGGTGCTGGCCTTGCACCACGAAGCGCGTTTTTTGCGCTCGGCCTCGGCGCTGACCCACGCCCGTCGTGGTTTCGAGCGTGTGTTGGGGCAACGCGCATGAATGCGCCTGCTTGTATGAATTTCCAGGAAAGGTCTGGCAATGGCTTTGCATCCGTTTGACCAGGCTGTGGCATTGCAGCCGCTGGGCGAGCCGTCCCTGGGGCGCTGGCGCGGCGTACCCAGCAAGGCGTACTGGAACATGGTGGGCCCCTACGGGGGGATTTCTGCCGCGATCGCGTTGCAAGGCCTGCTGCAGCACCCCGCGTTGCTGGGCGAGCCCGTGGCGTGCACGTTCAATTACCCGGTGGCCCTGAACGAGCAGCCTTTCGAGTTGTTGCTTCGCCCGGTCCGCACCAACCGTGCCACCCAGCACTGGACGTTGGAGATGACCCAGCCCGATGACGCGGGTGACGTGGGCGTGGTGCTGACCGGCACGGTGCTGACGGGTAAGCGGCGCCCCACTTGGGGGCAGGTGGACCATGCCATGCCGCAGGTCCCCATGCCGCAGGACGTTGAGCAGGAGCAGCGGGTACCGGGGGTGGAGTGGGTCAATCGCTACGAGTTCCGTACCCTGGAAGGCCCTGTGCCTGTGGCGTGGCCGGGTGAGGGCGAGCACAGCCGCAGTCGGGTTTGGTTACGTGACAAACCCGTCCGGTCGTTGGACTTTTCGTCTTTGCTGGCGATGTCGGATTTCTTTTATCCGCGGGTGTGGCTTCGCCGCGGCTTGCGCGTGCCGGCTGGCACGGTTTCGATGACCACCTATTTCCACACCGATGCCGATGCACTGCGTTTGATCGGTGATGATTACCTGCTGGGCCAAGCCCAGGCGCAGGCGTTTTACAAAGGTTTCTTCGACCAGACGGCCCAACTGTGGAGCCGCCAGGGTCATTTACTGGCGACCTCTCAGCAGGTCATGTACTTCAAGGATTGAACCATGAGCGATGTTTTGCAACATGTCGAAGCCGGGGTGATGACCCTCACCCTGAACCGCGTCGACAAGAAGAACTCTTTCACCGCTGCCATGTATGCCGCACTGGCCGATGCGCTCACCCAGGCCGCCACCGACCCTGCCGTGCGGGTGGTGGTGTTCCAGGGGCATGAGACGGTGTACAGCGCGGGCAACGACATTGGCGACTTTCTCAACAAGCCTCCCAGCACGCCAGAGGCGCCGGTGTTTCGCTTCCTGAATGCCATCGCCACCTTTCCCAAACCGTTGCTGGCGGCCGTGTGCGGGCCGGCGGTGGGCATTGGCACCACCATGCTGCTGCACTGTGATCTGGTCTACGCCGGGGACAACGCCATGTTCTCCATGCCGTTCGTCAACCTGGGCATTTGCCCGGAGGCGGCCTCCACCTTCCTCGTGCCCAAGCTCATGGGGTATCAGCGTGCGGCTGAAGTGTTGCTGATGGGTGACCCCTTCATAGCCGAGGCCGCACTGGAGGTGGGGCTGGTCAACCGCGTGGTGCCACCTACCGAGGCCAATGCCCTGGCGCAGCAGCAGGCGCGCCGTCTGGCCGCCAAGCCCTTGTCCTCGGTGATGGAGACCAAGCGCTTGCTCAAAGCCGCTGTCACGCCCGCGGTGCTGGAGCGCATGCGCGAAGAAGGGGCGATCTTTGGCCGCATGCTGCAAGAGCCTGCGGCCAAGGAGGCCTTCAGTGCTTTCCTGGAAAAGCGCAAACCGGACTTCTCTTCACTGTGATCCCATCATGACTCAACGCGCATCCAAATCGACCGAACCCATTGTCTTTGAGACCGAATATCTGGAGGGCGTGCGTGACATCTTTGAGCGCAGGATCGTGTTCAATGAAACGCTGGGCCTGAAGGTGCTCGACATCCAGCCTGGCGTGGTGCTGGCCACCATCCGCATGCGCGAAGCGTTGATTGGCCACTTCAAGCCACAGCGTGTCCATGGGGGCGTCATCAGCGCTTGCATTGATACCATGGGTGCCATGGCTTGCTTTCTGGCCTTGGGTGCGCGACACATGGATGAGTCCCCAGCCAAACGGCTGGAGCGGTTTCAGAAGCTGGGCACGATCGATCTTCGGGTGGACTACCTGCGTCCCGGCGTGGGCACGCATTTCAACATCCGTGCCGAGGCCATCCGGGTGGGTTCGCGCGTGGGCAATGCGCGCGTGGACTTCACTTCACCCGAAGGTGAACTGCTGTCCATGGGCACCGGCGCCTACATCATGTCCTGAGGCCAACGCCTCCTTTTGATTGCCTGCATGCGTCACGCCGCTCCCTCACAACCCCTGCCGGCCAACGCGCCGCGCTCTTCGCGCACGGACAACGAAACCCTGCGTCGCCTGTTGCCGTATCTGTGGACTTACAAGTGGCGCGTGTTGGTGGCGCTGAGCTTCATGGTGGCAGCCAAGCTGGCCAACGTGGGGGTGCCGGTGTTGCTCAAGCACCTGGTCGATGCCATGGACGTCAAGCCTGGTGCGCCCACCGCTTTGCTGGTGGTGCCGGTGGCACTCCTGTTGGGCTATGGCTTGCTCCGTTTGTCGGTGTCGGCCTTCACCGAGTTGCGCGAGCTGGTGTTTGCCAAGGCCACGCAGGGTGCGGCCCGGCGCATGGCGCTGGAGACGTTCCAGCACTTGCATGGCCTGAGTTTGCGCTTTCATCTGGAACGCCAGACCGGTGGCATGACGCGTGACATCGAACGCGGCGTGCGTGGCGTGGAGTCGCTGATTTCCTATTCGCTGTACAGCGTGGTGCCTACCTTGTTCGAGGTGGCGTTGGTGCTGACCATTCTTTCTGTGCAGTTTGATCCGTTGTTTGCACTCATCACCTTGGCGGCGCTGGTTTTCTATGTGTTCTTCACCATTCGCATCACGGAGTGGCGCACACAATTCCGGCGTGAGGCCAATGAATTTGATTCGGCCGCGCACACCCGCGCCATTGATTCGCTGTTGAACTATGAAACCGTCAAGTACTTCAACAACGAGGCTTTCGAGGCACGTCGCTACGACGAAAGCCTGCAGCGCCTGCGCACCGCCCGACTGAAGGCGCAGACCACACTGAGTGTGCTCAACACGGGGCAGCAACTCATCATTGCCGTGGCCCTGGTGGCCATGCTGTGGCGCGCCACCCAGGGCGTCGTGGACGGGCGCATGACGCTGGGCGACTTGGTGATGATCAACGCCTTCATGATTCAGCTCTACATTCCGCTGAACTTTCTGGGCGTGCTGTACCGCGAGATCAAGCAAAGCCTGGCCGACCTGGACCGCATGTTCCTGCTGCTGGACCGTGAGCGCGAAATCGCAGATTCACCGCAGGCCACGGATCTGGCGTTGACCCAACCACCCAGTGTGCGCTTCGAGCAGGTGGCCTTTGCCTACGATCCGGCGCGCCCCATCCTGCATGACCTGAGCTTTGAAATTCCTGGAGGCAAGACGGTGGCCGTGGTGGGATCTTCCGGGGCGGGCAAATCCACCCTGGCGCGGCTGTTGTATCGCTTCTATGACGTCACCGGTGGCGCCATCCGTATCGACGGCGTGGACCTGCGTGACTGCACGCAAGACAGCTTGCGTCGTGCCATCGGCATCGTGCCGCAGGACACGGTGCTCTTCAATGACTCGGTGCGCTACAACATAGCCTACGGTCGTCCTGGTGCTTCGGCGCAGGAAATCGAGGACGCGGCGCGTGCGGCCCATATTCATGACTTCATTCAGGCCAGTCCCAAGGGCTACGACACCCTGGTGGGTGAGCGCGGCCTGAAGCTCTCCGGGGGCGAGAAGCAACGCGTGGCCATTGCACGCACCTTGCTCAAGAATCCACCCATCCTCATTTTTGATGAAGCCACCTCAGCGCTGGACAGTGCGAATGAACGCGCCATTCAGGCCGAGTTGCAAGCTGCTGCGCGCAACAAGACCACGCTGGTGATTGCCCATCGGCTGTCCACCGTGGTGGACGCGCATGAAATTCTGGTGCTCGATGGCGGGCGAATCGTGGAGCGCGGCACGCACGCAGCCTTGCTGGCGCAAGGGGGGCGGTACGCCAGCATGTGGGCCTTGCAGCAGGCAGGCGAACTGAACGGCAACTGAATTTAGCGGCAACTGAACTGAACGGCGAGTGGATCAGCCAATCGGCCACACCACGCCGTTTTCATTCAGGATGGCATCCAGTGGCATGTCATGGTCCTCGGGCTCCAGGTCTGGCAGAAAACCCTGGGCAAAGCCCAGCCCCACCGTGAAGGGCTTGGGTTGCAGCGTTGCCAGCGTGCGGTCATAAAAACCGCCGCCATAGCCCAACCGGTAACCGCCTGCGCCGTAGCCCACGCAGGGCACAAACAGCAAGGTGGGGACAACGACCTCGGTGTCCTTGGGTTTGGGGATGTTGTAAGCGTCCTCTTCCATCGGGCAGCCAGGGTACCAGGCGTGGAATTGCAGGGTTTTTTTCTCCCGGTCCACCACGGGCAGGCCAATGCGGCGACGCAGGGGCTGCTCCAGCAACTCGCCGTCTTCTTTCCAGCGATGCAGCGCGGGCAAGGGGTCAAACTCGCCATTGATGGGCCAATAGGCGCCAATCAGGGTGTCGGGACGGCCCACCAGCCAGATGCGCATGACCCGTTGCAGCAGGTCGGCGCGTTGCAACCGATCGGGCATGTTCAGGCGCTGGTCAATCAGTTCCTGGCGTTGGGTTTTCTTGTTCATGGCAAGGGCAGGAAGACGTGAGACAAGGATTCGGCGAGCCCCAGGCTGCACCGGCAGACCTCAATGGTAACGGGACTGTCCCTGCGGCTGGCTGACGCGCATCTTCCCGGGGATAATCGCCGCATGCAAGGAATGACAAGGGTTTACAAGTGCCTGGCCACCTGGGTGTTGCCACTGGCGCTGATGGGAACGGGTGCGGCACAGGAAGCGCGTGCACCCTTGGCTGCGCAAGTCTCTGAACGTGGTGATGCTGTGCTGCTGGAGATGGCCCAGGCTTTCAAACGCAATGATCGCCGCCGCCTCACCGCCTTGCTGCCCCAAGCCCGGGGCCACTTGCTGGAACCTTGGGCTGCTTACTGGGAATTGCGCGCCCGACTGGACGAAGCCAGCACCACGGAAATTCGCCAGTTCCTGCAGCGTTATGCGGGTACCTACCAGGAAGACCGTTTGCGCAACGACTGGCTGTTGTTGTTGGGCAGCCGTCGCGACCTGTCTACCTTTGGCGATGAGCAAATTCACTACCGCATGCGCGATGATCGCGAGGTGCAGTGCTATCAGTTGCTGCTGGACCATCAAGCCAAAGGGGCGCAAACCCCGGCGTCCCTGGTGGACGAGGTGCGCAGGCTGTGGATGCAGCAACGTGATGGCGATGAAGGCTGCGCTTGGGCCGCGGACACGCTGTTCGATGCCAAACGCCTGAGCGCCCTGGACATCTGGCGCAAGGCGCGTCAATCGGCAGAAAACAATCGACCACGTGCAACCCGTCAGGCCGTTCAGATCGTGGCGCCAGATGCGGTGGGGGCGTTGTCCGATGTGCTGGGACAGCCCATGAAGTTTTTGAGCCAGCGCATCGCGGCGCCGCAGAAAGTTCGGCAAGAGCTGGTGGTGCTGGCGTTGGTGCGCATCGCGGCCAGTGATCCCGACGTGGCGGCCAAGCAACTCGGTACCAAATGGAGCCCCTACCTCACCAGCGAAGAGCGGCACTGGGTCTGGGGCGTGATTGGACGGCAGTCGGCCATGCGGCTGGACGATGACGCACTGGATCATTTCGCCAAGGTGCGCAACGACCGCGACCTCAATGACGACATGCTGGGCTGGAAGGTGCGGGCTGCGTTGCGCGCCGGAAACACGCCACGTTGGTCGGTGGTGGAGTCCAGCATTGGGCACATGAGTGCGGAGGCGCGGCGAGATCCCACCTGGGTGTATTGGCTGGCGCGTTCGCTGCTGGCTCGTCAACCGGGCACGCCGGCCTTGACGCAAGAAGCCACCAGCCTGCTGGAGAGCATTGCCGGACCACGCGGCTTTTACGAACAACTGGCGTCCGAGGCACTGGGCCGAGCCATCACCATGCCCGAACGCCCTGCAGCGCCGACACCGGATGAAGTGGCGGCGGCGCGGGCCAACCCCTCGTTGCGACGCGGCTTGCATGCCATTGCCATTGGCTTGCGCCCCGAGGGCGTGCGCGAATGGAATTACGGCACCAACCTGGTCAATGCCCAAGGGCAAAGCGGCCGCATGAGCGACCGCGACTTGCTGGCGGCCGCCACCCTGGCCTGTGAACAACAAGTGTGGGACCGTTGCATCAACACCAGCGATCGGGCGCGCGAAGCGATTGACTTCGACCTGCTGTTTCCCATGCCCCACAAGGAGGCGGTGCTGCAGCGCACCCGCGAGATTGGGCTGGACCCGTCCTATGTGTATGGCCTGATCCGCCAGGAGAGCCGCTTTGTGATGGATGCGCGCTCAGGTGTGGGCGCCTCCGGCCTGATGCAAGTGATGCCAGCCACCGCACGCTGGACCGCGCGCAAGATTGGCATGACGAGCTTCACGCCCGAGCAAATCAACCAGCGCGATGTGAACATCGCCATTGGCACGGGCTACCTCAAGCTGGTGCTGGACAACTTCGAGGGCTCCATGCCCTTGGCCGCAGCAGCCTACAACGCCGGTCCCAGCCGCTCGCGCAAATGGCGTCAGGGTCCCACGTTGGAAGGCGCCATGTGGGCCGAGAACGTGCCGTTTCACGAGACGCGCGATTACGTGAAAAAAGTGCTGTCCAACGC
>VEQI01000445.1 GCA_018883305.1 Limnohabitans sp.
GTCTTGTACTGGCTCATGGGTGGTGGCTTGCTGGTGGCCGAATACCTGTTTAAACGCAATGGCATCCGCGCCCTGATGGGCGGGCAAATGGAATTGCCGGACGCCACCTGGCGCCAACTGCTGCACGCCTGGGCGGTCTTTTTTGCCATGATGGGGGTGATCAACCTCTGGGTGGCCTATCACTTTGACACCGACACCTGGGTCAATTTCAAGCTGTTTGGTGGCATGGGCCTGATGCTGGTGTTTGTGCTGGGTCAGGCCATCTTCCTGTCCCGCCACATGAAACAGGATGACGAGTAATGCTTTTGAACGACAATTTGCCAACGGTTGACGCCTTGTCACAGCGGCTTCAGTCCAGACTGTCGCCCGCCTTTTTGGAGGTCATCGACGAAAGTGCCGCCCATGCAGGACACGCGGGTGCCCATCCTTCAGGTCGCGGCACCCATTTTCGTGTGCGACTGGGGGGTGCCTCTTTGAGTGGCTTGTCACGCGTGGCTCGTCATCGGCTTGTGTATGATGCGCTGCAGGATTTCCTGGACCAAGGCTTGCATGCCCTGGCGATTGAAGTCGTCCCCGTTTCGACTGAAAGCAACTGATGAAAAAGCATTTCCTGGCGGCCGCATCGGCCATGACCCTGGCGCTGTGCGCCGTGCCCGCACTGGCGCAAAACCTGGCCATCGTCAACGGCAAGGCCGTCCCCAAGGCCCGTGCTGACGCCCTCACCCAGCAACTGGTGCGCTCCGGCCGTCCGGTCACCCCCGACATTGAGGCCCAAATCAAGGAAGAAGTCATTGCCCGCGAGATCTTCATGCAGGAAGCCAGTAAGCGTGGTCTTGACACCAGCGAAGACTACCGTGGTCAGGTGGAGCTGGCTCGGCAAACCATTTTGATCCGCGAGTTGTTCGCTGACTTCCAGAAAAACAACCCCGTCACCGATGCCGACATCAAGGCTGAGTACGACAAATTCGTGGCGGCCAATGGCGGTAAGGAATACCGCGCTCGTCATATCCTGGTGGAAAAAGAAGAGCAAGCCAAGGCCATTCTGGCCAGCCTGAAAAAGGGTGGCAAGTTCGAGGACATCGCCAAGAAGCAGTCCAAGGACCCCGGATCTGGTGCCAATGGTGGTGACCTGGACTGGGCAGCGCCTGGTAACTTTGTCAAGGAGTTCTCCGACGCCATGATGGCCCTGAAAAAAGGCCAGGTCACCGACACCCCGGTCAAGAGCCAGTTTGGCTATCACATCATCCGTCTGGACGACGTGCGTGAAGCGCAGTTGCCCAAGCTGGATGAGGTCAAGCCCCAGATCAGCCAGCAGCTGCAACAAGCCAAGATGGGCGCCTTCCAGCAGGAATTGCGTGCCAAGGCACGCATCGAGTGATGCTTCCCATCGCCACCTGATCTCGCATTCATTCGCATGAGTTTGCTGTCCCATCAGGTGGAGTTGCTGGCCCCGGCCCGTGATGCCGACATAGGCATTGCCGCCATTCATCACGGGGCCGATGCCGTGTACATCGGCCCGCCTGCCTTTGGCGCTCGTGTGGATGCAGGCAATTCGCTTCAAGACATCGAACGACTGTGCCGTGAGGCCCATCGGTTTCATGCGCGCATCTTCATCACACTCAACACCATCCTGCGTGACGATGAGCTGGAAGGCGCTCGCCGCATGGCCTGGGATGTGTACAACGCTGGTGCGGATGTTCTCATCGTGCAGGACATGGGCCTGCTCAAACTGGACATGCCACCCATCCAACTGCATGCCAGCACTCAGACGGATATCCGAACGCCCGAGAAAGCGCGCTTTCTGCAAGACGTGGGCTTCTCGCAATTGGTGCTGGCGCGTGAACTGGACCTGAACCAGATTCAAGAGATCTATCAGGCACTGGATGCCGATCGCTGCAAACTGGAATTTTTCATCCACGGGGCCTTGTGTGTGGCCTACAGCGGCCAGTGTTACAT
>VEQI01000446.1 GCA_018883305.1 Limnohabitans sp.
CAGGCACGGCTACCTTCTTCATGCCGGCCACATGCTTGAGTGCGCCCATGAAGCAGGCCGAGTAGCCCGCCGCAAACAGCTGCTCGGGGTTGGTCGCGCCGCCCATGCCACCCAGTTCCTTTGGCGGTGCGAGTTTCACATCAAGCAAGCCGTCGTTGGACACGGCTCGGCCATCGCGGCCTCCGGTCGTGCGTGCCTTGGCGGTGTAGAGGACTTTGTCGAGTTTCGTGGTCATGTTGTTTCTCCATGTCAGGGGTTAAAAAATCGCTTCACGCCAGTAGCGCCGGCAAGTTTTTCTGCAGAGCCGTTTTATTTGTGGTGGCCTTGCCTGTGAGCGCGAATCCAAGCAGGGCGCCATCGTGGCCCACAAAGCGGGCTTCGACGTCGTCGGTGCGGGCCTCGATCTGCCACTGGCCTGACACACCTGGGGCCGGAGGCGACACCACCACCGGCAGTGCCGGGGTCTTGACGACCACCGGCATGGCCGGGTAGCGCAGGCTTGCAGCTTGCCCCGCCAGGTGCGCGGCCAACGTGCGAGCCGCGTGCATGAGCGGCATGACGTAGGGCAGGCTGTGCCCCTCGACTTCAGCCACGTCGCCCAGGGCATAAATGTCCTGCTCACTGGTCTGCAACTGGCGGTTGACGACAATGCCTTGCGCCGTTTGCAGTCCGGCTGCTTTTGCCAGCGCTGTGCGAGGGCGCAAACCCACAGCCGACAGAACCACATCCGTGTCCAGGTGTAGGCCGTTAGCCAGTGCAAGCTGCAAGCCTTCTGGATGCGCATGAACGGCCTGTACCGACGTGCCCCAGTGAAAGCGAACGCCCGCGTCGCTCAATGCGCGTTGCAAGAGGTCGCCCGCTTCGGGCGGCAGCAAGCGCCCCAGGGGCTGGGTGCCGGGGTCGACCACGTCCACTTCGTAGCCAGCCGCGATAAGGTCATTGGCGAATTCACAGCCTATGAGGCCAGCGCCGATAACCGTGACGCGGCGAGCACCTTGGAGCCGTTCACGGAATGCAGCGTAATCCTGGAAATCGTTGACCGAGAGCACCCGGTCTGCGGCGTCACCCTGCAAAGGCAGTCGCACCGCGTCCGCTCCCAGGGCCAGCACCAGGCGGCTGTAAGCTGCCTTCCCCTGGCTTGTACTGATGGTGCGGGCCACCGGATCAATCGCCGTCACCTCGGTGTTCGCCATCAACTTGACCCCGTGTTGCCCTGCCATGGCCGCACTTGTGGTGCTGACCAGCTGAGCAGCGGTTTTGCCGCTGCTCAGGGCGTTGGACAGCATAGGCTTGCTGTAAAAGTCACCGTTGTCTTGGGTCACGAGGGTGATTGGGGTCTGGTCGTCGAGCTTGCGAAACTCTTTGACCACGGTCCAGGCGGCCAGGCCCGAACCCACGATCACCAGGCTTTGAGCGGGTGCAATCATCCGGGGCTCCTGCTCGCTCAGCCGATCTCGACCATTTCGAAGTCGGCCTTGGCCACGCCGCAATCGGGGCATTCCCAGTTTTCGGGAATGTCTTCAAAACGGGTGCCTGCGGCGATGCCGTCTTCAGGAATACCTTGGGCTTCGTCGTAGATGAAACCGCACACAATGCATTGCCAGACTTTCATGGTGTTCTCCAGAATTTAAAAATTTGAAAAGAGGTGAATAAAGGCTCAGGCCTGGATGGCGTCGAGGGCTTTCTGGTAGTGGTTGGCATGGCGCTCTTCCACCTTGGCCAGTGCGGCAAATCGTTTGGCGGCTTTTTCGAGCACGGCCTTGAACTGGCCGGCGTGTTCTTTCGACTCGCTGATCTGCTCGTCGATCTCGGCCACGGCCGCAGCGTTGCCTTCTTCGACCGCCGTCTGGCGGAAACCGGGGTACATCTCGCTGTACTCGTAGGTCTCGCCCTCGATGGCGATCTGCAATGCCTTGGCGGGGGTGATG
>VEQI01000128.1 GCA_018883305.1 Limnohabitans sp.
TTCTGGGGCCCATGAACCCGAGACCTTGCTTCAGGCAATGGAGCAGTCCCTGGCGCCGCCACAAGAGACCGCCAACGCCTGAACCCCGCGCCTCACATCGCGCAGGTCAGCGCGTGCCTGGCTGACTGCGCCCCCTGGCGTGTCAATTGCACTTGCGCACCACGCCGCCACGCACGCAGTCGCTGTTGCTTTGCACGCGACCACTGGAGCTGTAGGTGGTGGAGGCAGAAGAAGCCGGTACAGCCCCCGAGGATGAGTAGGTGTCTTGCCCCGGCGAGACAGGTGCCACTTCAGGCGGGCGGGGCGCTGCTCGCGTGCCGCCATTGGGCGAGTTGGGTGGCAACTGGACGATCACGGCCGGCTGCACGCCGGTCGAAGGGCGATTGGACACGCCACGAGGGCTGTCCGCCGAGAGGGCTTGTGACCAACCCATGGCGGGCAGCAGCATCCATGTCAGGAGGAAGGGGCGACTACGCATGGCATATCTCCGGTCGATCAGCTTCATGAAGTGCCATCTGCCCACGGGTGAGATGGGTGACGGCGTGATTGACACCCCATCAAGTTGACGAGCCTTGACCCCAGCACTGGCTCCACGGTTAGGGCTGCTTGGTTCCCCACCTGACCCGGTTGGCCGCTTCCCCATGTGGGAAGGCCCGTCACCGCTGATTGTAAGGTGACGAACGCCAAGACGCTGGGGATGGATGTGCGAATGCCCTTGTTCAGGAGGGCATTGTTGGCGGGCATATCCTTCAGACCCGTCTCATCATCGACTTAGAATCGCCCGTATGTCCTACCTTGTCCTGGCCCGCAAATACCGACCGAAGACCTTCGTCGAGATGGTGGGGCAGGATCACGTGGTGCAGGCCCTCACCAATGCACTGGCCTCTCAACGCCTGCATCATGCCTATCTGTTCACCGGTACCCGGGGTGTGGGCAAGACCACGGTGTCGCGCATTCTGGCCAAGTCGCTCAATTGTGAGCAAGGCATCACGGCCACGCCGTGTGGTCAGTGCGCCGCCTGTCTGGATATTGATGCCGGTCGTTTTGTGGACTACACCGAACTGGATGCTGCGTCGCACCGAGGGGTGGACGAAGTTCAGCAATTGCTGGAGCAGGCTGTGTACAAGCCGGTGCAGGGGCGCTTCAAGGTCTTCATGATCGATGAAGTGCACATGCTGAGCAACACGGCGTTCAATGCCATGCTCAAAACGCTGGAAGAGCCGCCCGAGTACCTCAAATTTGTGCTGGCCACCACGGATCCGCAGAAGGTGCCGGTGACGGTGTTGTCGCGCTGTCTGCAGTTCAACCTGCGGCCCATGGCACCAGAAACCGTGCTGTCGCACCTCACCACGGTGTTGCAGGCTGAACAAATTCCGGCGGACTCGCAGTCGTTGCGATGGATTGCGCGTGCCGCGCGCGGCTCCATGCGTGACGCGCTGTCCCTGACGGACCAAGCCATTGCCTACGGTGCGGGTCAGTTGCAAGAAGACACGGTTCGGCAAATGCTGGGCACGGCGGACCGCAGCCGGGTGATGGCCCTGATCGAGGCGCTGGCGCAAGCGGATGGGGCGCAGGTGGTGACCCTGTGCGATGCGCTGCGTGATGCAGGATTGAATGCTGCCAGCACGTTGGAAGACATGGCCTGGGTGCTACAACGCATGGCGGTGCTGCAACTGGCGCCTGCCGCCGCCGCGGCCCCTCAGGATCCAGACCCCGAGGCGGCTCGTCTGGCCGAACTCGCGGCCCTGATGCCTGCGGATGAAACGCAACTGCTCTACAGCCTGTGTCTTCAAGGACGGCAGGAGTTGGGGCTGGCCCCGGATGAATACGCCGGTCTGACCATGGTGCTGCTGCGTTTACTGGCCTTTCAGTCGCCAGCCCGTGGCCCCGTGGCCGAAAAAAAAAATTCTGAATCGCCCCGGGTACTGAGCCCGGCGGTCCCCTCACCAGCACCGGCATTAGCACCTGCACCTGCGCCTGCGCCTGCAACGTCACCAGCTCAGCCGCCATCTGTCGATCAGCCTAGCCACAGACCGTCTTTGGCCGCATCCACCGCCGGTCAACGCCTGCCCGTGCGAGAGATGACGCAGCCTACCCGCGCCGTTCAGCCCCCGCCGGTCGTGGCCGAGGCCTCCCCGTTGGGACGGTCTGCACCCGCCGCCGCCACGGCTGCCCCGGCGCCTTGGGAAGACGAGGTGGACGCGGCCCTGGTGGCCGTCCCGGTTCGCCATCGTCCCGTGCTGGATGACGATGCCAGCGTGCCCCCGCCCGTGGATGTGCCCAGCACGCCCGAGGGCGATGTCTGGTTTGAGCTGGTGCAGTCTCTGGTGGCGGCGGAACACATCCAGGCGCTGACCCGCGAGCTGGCTTTGCAGTCGCAGTTGGTGGCCCGTGACAGCGATACCTGGTTGCTACGGATCGAGCGTGAATCGCTCAACAGCTCCAACAGCCGCGAGCGTTTGCAGCGTGCTTTGGCGCAAGCCGGACATGCCGTGACCCTGAATGTGGAAATCGGCCGCGTGGCCGACAGTCCCGCCAAGCGGCTGGCAGCGCTGGCTGCCCGTCGTCAGCGTGAGGCAGAATCCATCATTCTGGACGACCCCTATGTGAAGCACTTGATGCACGACTTTGGCGCCACCATCGTGCCGG
This sequence comes from Limnohabitans sp., assembly GCA_018883305.1. Classification (GTDB taxonomy): domain Bacteria; phylum Pseudomonadota; class Gammaproteobacteria; order Burkholderiales; family Burkholderiaceae_C; genus Limnohabitans. The sequence continues at coordinate 2,650 of VEQI01000128.1, forward strand.
GCAGCATCAAGCCGCTGTGACCCCTTTTGACATCTACGGAAAGCACCACACCATGTTCAACAAAGGACAACTCGCCGGCCTGATGAAACAGGCGCAGGCCATGCAGGACAACCTCAAGAAGGCTCAAGACGAGCTGGCCTTGATCGAGGTGACGGGGGAGGCCGGCAATGGCTTGGTGCGTATCGTGATGACCTGCAAGCATGAGGTCAAGCGCGTGACCATCGACCCCAGCCTGATGGGCGATGATCGTGACATGCTGGAGGACTTGGTCACCGTGGCCTTCAATGATGCGTCCCGCAAGGCCGAAGACACCAGCCAGGCCAAGATGGGCAAACTGACCGCGGGCATGCCTGGCCTGCCCGGTGGCATGAAGCTCCCCTTTTGATTCAGTGGACACCCTGGTTGCCAACACAACGATCCGTTGTGTTGGCCCAGCAGGTCTGACCCCATGAGCCAAGCCCATGCCCTGGACGCCTTGATCGAGGCTTTGCGCCGCCTGCCTGGCGTCGGCGTGAAGTCGGCTTCTCGCATGGCGCATCATTTGTTGCAGCATGATCGGGAAGGGGCGCAATTGTTGTCCCAGGCTCTGCAGCAAGCGGCCAGTGCGGTGCAGCATTGCAGTCGTTGTCACACCTTTACCGAAGCACCTGTCTGCGCCACTTGTCTGGATCCACAACGTGACCCCAGCCGTCTGTGCGTGGTGGAAACACCGGCGGATCAGTCGGCCATCGAGCGCACGGACGCCTATCGTGGCTTGTACTTCGTACTGATGGGGGCGCTCAACCCGCTGGATGGCCTGGGCCCGCGTGAACTGGGCATGCAGGCGCTGTTGCAACGGGTGGACGACGGTGTGGTGCAAGAGGTCATTCTGGCCACCAATTTCACCGCCGAAGGCGAGGCCACCGCCCATGTGCTGGGGGAGGCCTTGAAGCGTCGAGGCGTTCAGGTGACGCGCCTGGCGCGTGGCGTACCGATTGGCAGCGAACTGGAATATGTGGACCTGGGCACCATTGCCCACGCTTTGGCGGATCGTCGCGCCACCTGAGTGGTGTGTTGCGTGATGGCGCGGGATGCTGGGGCTTAGCGCTTGGCCACTTTGGTGGCAGGCGCATTGCCGGCGGTCTTGGGTTTGACCGGTGTTGCCTGACTCGCCTTGGCGGTGCGAGTTTTGTTGCGGCCTTTGCCTGCCGCCGTCTTGACAGGTGAGGTCAGCATCAGCACCACGGACTGGCCAGCCTGGAGCTTGGCACCCGGGCGCAATTCATTCCAGTCCGCGATTTGAGTTTCAGTGACTTTGTACTGACGCGCCAATGAGGCCAGGGTATCTTTCTTGCTTGCTTTCACCACCACCCGACGAGGCTCCACCTCGGGGGCCAGCTCCAGCCGGCCATTGTCGGCCACCTCGGAGTCCACATCCTCATCCATGCGGGCGCTGCGCGGCACCAGCAACGCAGAGCCGGATTTGATCAGCATGCGCGGCGGAATGTTGTTGATGCGACGAAACTCTTCTTCCGGCACCCCCGCGCGACGAGCGGCCTCGGCCACCTTCAGCGTGGCTGGGGCCACCCAGGCGGTCCAGCTGGCCAGTTGTCCCCCCGCGAAGGTTTCGTAGTTTTGCTGAAAGATTTCCGCGTTGTCCCAGGGCAGCAGGATTTGAGGTGTGCCCGCCGCCAGCAGCACTGGCCGATTGGCCGAAGGGTTGAGCGACTTGAAGTCGTCCACCGAGATGTCGGCGAGCTTGGCGGCTACCGTGACGTCCATGTCGCGCGGCAGGGGCACGCTTTGGAAATAGGGGTGGTTGTGGATGTCCGGCAGCTTGACGTTGTAGCTGTCCGGCCGGGCCACCAGGTTTTTGATAGCTTGCAGCTTGGGCACGTAAAAGCGCGTCTCCATGGGCATGTTGAGGTCGGTGTAGGCCGAGCCCAGGCCGCTGCGCTGATTGCGTGCAATGGCTTTGCCCACGTTGCCTTCGCCCCAGTTGTAGGCCGCCAGTGCCAGGTGCCAGTCCCCGAACATGCCGTACAGACGCTGTAAATAATCCAGGGCAGCCCGGGTGGAGGCCAGCACGTCACGCCGGTCATCGCGGAACACATTTTGTTTGAGGTCGAAGTCCTTCCCCGTGCGCGGCATGAACTGCCACATGCCCATGGCCTTGGCACTGGAGACGGCTTGCGGGTTGAACGCGCTTTCAATGAAGGGCAGCAAGGCCAGTTCGGTGGGCATGTCGCGGCGCTCCAACTCCTCGACGATGTGATAGAGGTATTTGCGAGAGCGTTCGGTCATGCGCAGCAGATAGTCGGGGCGGCTGGCATACCACTGCACGCGGTCTTCCACCAGATCCGTTTCCAGATCGGGCATGGCAAAGCCGCGTCGGATGCGTTCCCACAAGTCGTGCGGCAGACTCAGGTGGGCAATGGGATCCTGATGGGCCTGGTCCTTGGCCAATGGGCGCAGGCCCGTGGGGGCCGGTGTGGTCTGCGCGGGCGGCGATGCGGTGACCCCCGAGGCATCAGCGCTGGGGGACGTGGGCACGGAGGCACAGCCACCGAGCCACAGCGCCACAAACAGGAACCAGAGTTTCATTTGAATTCGTTTTTCCATTGACGCAGCGCGGCGAACACGGCCACGTCATCTTGGGCTTCAGGGTGGCGACGACGCACGGCCTCGATGATGGCGGGCTCGCGGGAGCGCAGGAAAGGGTTGATGCGGCACTCCTGGGCCAGCAAAGCAGGCAGGGTGGGCTGCCCCGATTGTCGCAGGGCTTCACATGCCGTGCGATAGTGTTGCAAGTCAGTGTTGTCGGGATCCACGGCCAGGGCAAACGCCAAGTTGGACAAGGTGTACTCGTGGGCGCAGCACACCAGGGTTTGCGGGTCCAGGGCTGCCAGCCGGTCCAGGGACTGCAGCATTTGCGCGGGCGTGCCTTCAAAGATGCGGCCGCAACCGCCAGAGAACAGCGTGTCGCCACAAAACAGCAGCGCGCCCAGGGGCGTGGCAGGGGCCCAATACGCTACATGCCCGGCCGTGTGGCCCGGGACATCCAGCACCTGGAGGGTCTGTCCCAGCAGCGCCAGGGTGTCCCCACCTTGCACGGGCTCGTGGTCAAACGCCAGGCCCTCGGCGGCTGGGGCGATGACGCGCGCACCGGTCGCAGCGCACAAAGCGGGCACACCACCCACGTGGTCGTGATGGTGATGCGTGACTAAAATCGCCCGCAGCGTGGCGTGTTGCATGCGCAGTGCGTGCAACACCGGCTCGGCATCTCCCGGATCCACCACGACGGCATCCGACCCGGACTGCCATAGCCAAAGGTAGTTGTCAGCGAAAGCGGGCACAGGGATCAGTTTCATGGACCCCCGAATTATAGAAATCGAAAGCCTGGATGCGTGGCTGCAAACGCCCCCTGGTCAGTATTTGCTGGCCTGGGAGCAGACACAGCTGGACCGCGTGGTGGCGGACCTGTTCGGTTTTCATGCCCTGCAACTGGGCATGCCCATGATCGAGGGGCTGCGCCACAACCGCATGCCGCATCGCTGGGTGGGCTCGGACGTGGTGGTTCCCGGACGAACCGATCTGTTGCTGGACCCCACGGCACTCCCGTTTGAGGACAACGCGCTGGACCTGGTGGTTCTGCCGCATACGCTGGAGCTGAGTCACGACCCGCACGCCACCTTGCGTGAGGTGCACCGGGTGCTGGTGCCGGAGGGCAAGATCGTGATCTGTGGCTTCAACCCCACCAGTCTGTGGGGTTTTCGCCAGCGCCGCGCGCACTGGTATCAGCGGTTGGGTGTGGAGCGCTGGTTTCTGCCGCAGGCCGGTGAATTCATCGGCTATTGGCGTTTGCGTGACTGGTTGCGCCTGTTGGGCATGGAGGTGCAGGGCGGGCGCTTTGGCTGTTACCGCCCCGCCGTGCAATCCAGCCAATGGCTGGAACGGTTTGCCTGGATGGATGCTGCCGGAGATCGCTGGTGGCCCATCCTGGGTGCTGTGTATCTGCTGGTGGCGACCAAGCGGGTGCATGGCATGCGCCTGATCGAGCCCGGGTGGCGGGCTGCCCGTGCAAGCCGAGTGACGGCGGTGACCACGGTGAGCTCGGGGCGTGTAGCATCCCCGCACGACAAGACCATCTCCGGGTCGACACGGCCTTGACGGCATTGCAGCCAGGGGCGGACCCCCTGACCAACACATGAGCGAATTGAACACAGTGGTTATTTACACCGATGGCGCCTGCAAGGGCAATCCTGGCCCGGGCGGCTGGGGGGCTTTGTTGCAGGCGGGGACGCAAGAAAAAGAGTTATGGGGCGGTGAGCCTCAAACCACCAACAACCGCATGGAGTTGATGGCGGTCATCCAGGCCTTGCGAGCGCTCAAGCGGCCTTGCCGCATCGAGCTTTATCTGGACAGCCAATACGTGCGCCAGGGCATCACGGAGTGGATCCACAAGTGGAAGCTGCAAGGCTGGCGGACTTCCTCGAAACAGCCTGTCAAGAACGTGGAGCTGTGGCAAACCCTGGACGCACTGGTTCACCAGCAAGACCATCAGATTCGCTGGCACTGGGTCAAGGGGCATGCCGGCGATCCAGGCAACGAGCGCGCCGATGCGCTGGCCAACCGAGGTGCGGCTGAAAATATGTCGGCCGTGTAAACCTGCCTCTTTGGCCGTTCACATCAGGGTCGTAACCCATGGGAATTGCGTGAGCACCTGTTACATTGCGCGGTTGCACTTCGTTGATTACATGTTGTAACTGTTCTCATGGCTAACAAAATTGTCTATACCGTGGTGGCTGTTCTGGGTATTGGTGCCGCCTCCACGGCAGCCTGGTGGTTTCAAAACAAGCAGCCCACGGCGGCGCCTGCGCCAGCGGGCGGCACCCCGAATGCGGGTCAGAGTGGCGGCCCTCGTGCGATCGGGGTGGAGGTGGCTCGCGTGGAAAAACTCACCCTGCGCGACGACGCCCAGGCGGTGGGGACCTTGCGCTCACGCCAGAACGTGATGCTTCGTCCGGAGGTGGCGGGTCGTATCTTGTCGCTGGGTTTCAGTGACGGCGCCCAGGTCCAGGCGGGCCAGACCCTGGTTCAATTGGATGACACGCTGCAGCGAGCCGAGGTTCAGCAATCGCTGGCCCAGGTGTCGATTGCCAAGGCCAACCACAAGCGCAATCAGGAACTGGTGGCCCAGAATTTTGTCGCCCAGCGGGTGCTGGATGAAAGCGCCGCCAGCCTGCAAGTGGCGGAAGCACAACTGGCACTGTCATGTGCGCGACTGGATCGCATGCGTCTGCTGGCCCCCTTTCCGGGGGTGGTGGGTATCCGTTCCGTCAACATCGGTGACTACGTGAAAGATGGTGCCGACCTGATCAACCTGGAAGACATCAGCATGCTCTATGTGGACTTCCGACTGCCGGAGCGTTACCAGGGCAAGATCGTGCCGCGACAAATGGTGGAGATGCAGCTGGATGCGCTGCCGGGTCGCATGTTCAAGGCGCAGGTGGAAGCCATTGACCCACTCATTGACGCCAATGGTCGCTCCGTTGGCGTGCGCGCTTGTATCGACAACCGGCGCATGCAGTTGCGCCCTGGCATGTTCGCCAAGGTCGGTACGGTGTTCGCGCAGCGCGACAAGGCCCTGATGGTGCCTGAGGAGGCCATCGTCCCGCAGGGTGG
>VEQI01000447.1 GCA_018883305.1 Limnohabitans sp.
TGCCGAGGACGCTCAGGCCCCTGTCACCACCGAAGCCACCACAGCAGTGTCACCGATGGCCGCGCAGACCGACGCGCCTTCCGAGGCTGTTCAAGCAGCGGTGGATATGCCTCGCACCGATGCTGGCGCAGAAGCCTCGCGTGCCGAGCGTCCTGCGGGCGAAGAAGGTGGTGAGCGTCGTGAGCGCCGCTCGCGCGACCGCTATGGCCGAGATCGGCGTGAACGTGGCGAACGTGCGCCGCGTGAAGGTGAAGCTTCAGCAGAAACCAGCGCACCGGCACCAGCAGACACGCCTGCCACTGCCCGCTTATCGTCCACCCCACAAGCCAGCGCTTCCCAGCGTGCAGGCATGCCGCGCATTGGTCAGTACAACTTGCCCGTGACTGAACTAGAAGGCATTGCCCAGGCGTCCAGCCTGCAGTGGGTGCAGTCCAATCCGGCACGTGTGGCCGAGGTTCAAGCGGCTATTGCGGCTGAACCCCGCCCGGTGCATGTGCCGCGCGAGCGCCCACCACTGGTAGTGCTGGACGAGGGTCCGCTGATCCTGGTGGAAACGCGTCGTGATCTGCAACAGCTGTCCATGCCGTTCGAAACCAGCACGACTGCCTAAGACAGCCAGCAAACCCGCCCAGCCCCGTCCTTGAAAGAGGACGGGGCTTTTTTGATCCGTGTTCGGTCAGGTCTCGGTCAAGGCTGCGCGACGCCAGGCCTGCGTGGCGGCTGCCTCGTCGCCACGCTGTTGCGCCAATTCAGCCAGGGCACACCAGGCCTTGCGCTGCAGGCTGGGCTGAGTGAGTTGCGGCGCGCAGCGCTCCAGCATCTGCTGGGCTTTGCCCCACAGGGAATGACGCATGCACACGCGGCCATACAGGTACAACAACCCCATGTGCTGCGGCTGGCTGAGTCTGGCTTGTTCCGTGCGGGCCAGCCAGTCGGCCTGCGGCTCCTCTGCACGCAAGGCCTGTTCAAGCACATCAATCAGCTGAAGTTGCTGCCGCTCGTCTAACGGCACGGTACGTTCGCCCCACCCCGTCCACAAGGGCAACAACCAGTTCAACGTCACCCGAGGTGAGCCCTGCAATGACAGCATACGGCGGGCGGCATGCAAGGCCATATCAGGCATCAGACGTTCGTCACGATCCAGCGACAACCAGGTTTGCGTGAGTTGCGCGGCGTCATGACATTGGTCCAAGCGCGCAAGGATCAGGGTGCGCAGCATACTCTCAGAAGCCAGCGGAGAGAACGCGCCATGCTTGGACAAAAGTCGTGCAGTGTCCAGCGCCAGGTCGTGTCGGCCACTCAAGCGCGCGGCCTTCAAGCGCAGGCGCAAGGCCAGGGTACGACGCGACGTGCCATGGGGCAATTGCGTCAGCCACTCCAACGCTGCCGAGGCCTCCCGATCTGACAGCGCCCAGCGGGCCGCACTCAAGCGTGCAGCGTCACTGACATCGGCAGACATGGGCGAGGCCGGATGATTGGCTTCGGCCAGACTTTGCTGGAAGTGATGATCCCGTGATGCCTGGTCATGCAGCACGTGAGCGCTTTCTGCCGCGATCAGATGCGCCAGTGCACGCAAGGTTGGCAAATGACGAGGCACAGGTTCTGAGGCCAACGCCTGCGCCTGCAAACTGTCCGCCATCGCCAGCCCTTGCTGGGCGGACTTGCGCGCTCGCAGGTACCGACCGGACATCAACAAGGCCAGCGCATCCAGCACCGCGGCGTGCAGGTGGCGCTCCTTTTGTTGGGCACGCCAGCGCCGCGCCTGATGCGGCAACTCCAGAAACACGGCCAAGGCCCGCAACGCCAGGTGCATGAGCGCAAAGCTCAGCACCCACAGCAACACCACCAGGTTGATGGAGAGATCCAGCCGATAAGGCGCCCAGAACAAGGTGACCATGCCCTGGTTGTTGCCCGCCAGTAG